>CAMOZG010000088.1 GCA_946630825.1 uncultured Lachnospiraceae bacterium | reverse complement strand
ACCTTTACTTTAGATGGAAAAAAGATAGATATATATGCTAATATAAACGGGATCCATGAGTTAGAAGATGCAAAAAACTGCAAAGTGGATGGCATAGGTTTATTCAGAAGCGAGTATCTATACCTGAATAGAAATGACTACCCTTCGGAGGAGGAGCAGCTTGAGGTGTATAAAGGGTTGTGTCTGGGTATGGAGGGTAAGCGGGTGGTCATCCGCACCATGGATATAGGCGGTGACAAACAGGCTGATTACATGAGACTTCCGCCGGAGCCGAATCCGGCTCTGGGATACAGGGGTATCAGGGTGTCGCTGGATAGGCTGGACATATTTAAGACACAGCTTAGGGCGGTATGCCGGGCGGCATGCTTCGGAAATGTGGCGCTGCTTTTTCCTATGATCGTATCTGTGGATGAGGTCATAAGGATCAAAGCCATATTATCAGAGGTAAAAAAGGAGCTGAAGGATGAGGATATTCCCTTCGGGCAGGTTCAGCTTGGAGTGATGATAGAGACCCCTGCCGCAGTGTGGATCAGCAAAGAGTTGGCAAGTGAGGTGGATTTTTTATCCATAGGAACAAATGACCTGACCCAGTACATACTGGCGGCGGACAGAGAAGGTGGGGCGGTGGAGCATATATATGACCAAAAGCACCCGGCAGTGCTAAGAGCCATTGGGGCTGCCATTTCAGCCGGGCACGAGGCAGGAGTAAAGGTATGCATCTGCGGTGAGATTGCGGCGGATACAGTTTTTTTGGATAAGCTTTTGAAAATGGGGGCGGATGCCCTGTCTGTAAGCCTACCAAGGGTTTCGCAGGTTAGAGATAAAGTTATGGGGACAGAACTGTCAAATATACCTGACAGATAATATTTACATAAAAAGGGGGAACAGATTATGTCGCAGTATATTATGTCTTTGGATGCTGGAACCACCAGCAACCGGTGTATTCTTTTTGATCATGAGGGCAATATATGCTCCATGGCGCAAAAGGAGTTCAAGCAGTATTTTCCGAATCCGGGCTGGGTGGAGCATGATGCCAATGAAATTTGGTCGACTCAGTTGGGTGTGGCGGTGGAAGCCATGTCCAAGATAGGAGCCAAGGCAAAGGATATCGCAGCCATAGGCATTACAAACCAGCGTGAGACAGTTATAGTATGGGATAAAAATACGGGAGAGCCTGTTTATCATGCCATAGTCTGGCAGTGCCGCAGGACCTCGGATATTGCTGACGGTCTGAAAAACGAAGGACTTACGGACTGGTTCAGGCAGAAGACCGGACTTATAATTGATGCGTATTTTTCAGCCACCAAGGTCAAATGGATCCTGGACAATGTACCCGGTGCCAGGGAAAGGGCTCAAAAGGGAGAACTTTTATTTGGCACAGTGGAGACCTGGCTTATATGGAAGCTTACCATGGGCAGAGCCCATGTGACGGATTATTCCAATGCAAGCCGTACCATGCTTTTTAACATCAACACCTTGGAATGGGATAAGGAGATCCTTGAAAAGCTGGATATTCCTGAGTCAATGCTTCCTGAGGCAAAGCCTTCAAGCTGCATTTACGGACAGGCAGATCCCAGTTTCTTCGGTGCAGAGATCCCCATAGCAGGTGCTGCGGGAGACCAGCAGGCGGCACTTTTCGGACAGACCTGCTTTGCAGAAGGCGAGGCAAAAAACACCTACGGTACAGGCGGATTTTTGCTTATGAATACGGGAGAAAAGCCGGTGCTTTCCAAAAACGGGCTTTTGACCACCATAGCCTGGGGTATAGACGGCAAGGTAAACTATGCTCTTGAGGGCTCCATATTTGTGGCAGGTGCTGCCATACAGTGGCTTCGTGACGGAGTCCGCATGATAGACTCTGCAGAGGATTCCGAGTATTGGGCAACAAAGGCAAAGGGAACCCATGGAACCTACGTGGTGCCTGCATTTACGGGACTTGGTGCTCCCCACTGGGATCAGTATGCCAGAGGTTGTATAGTGGGTATCACCAGGGGAACAAATAAAAACCACATTATCAGGGCTACTTTGGAATCCATAGCATATCAGGTATGTGATGTAATAGATGCCATGAAGGCAGACAGCGGCATAGAACTTAGGACTCTTAAGGTGGATGGCGGTGCTTCTGCCAACAATTTCCTGATGCAGTTCCAGGCTGATATGCTTAACCGTCCGGTAAACCGTCCTGCCAGCATTGAATCCACAGCGTTGGGCGCCGCCTATCTGGCTGGTCTGGCAGTTGGATACTGGGACTCCATTATGGATGTGGTTAAAAATGTTCAGTTGGACAAGGTGTTTTCACCTGAGATATCTGATGAGGAGAGAGAGGAAAAGCGCAAGGGCTGGAACAAGGCAGTGCGCTATGCCTACGGCTGGGCAAGAGAGGATTACGTACCCAGCGATTATAAGGGACTGGACTGATATCAGCGTGAGGCACACCTGCCCCAAGGGCAGATATTAATGTTTCAAAATACGAGGAGGAGAAAAAATGTCAGAAACCAATTCACAAAAGCTGACTGGCAAAAACATTATAGGCTATGCCTTGGGTGATACCGGCGGAGTTTTGGCGTTTGGTGTCATCAGTACATTTTTGAATGTTTATTATACAGATGTATTTGGTATTGACCCGGCAAAGCTTACCATCCTGTTTTTGGTGGCAAGGCTTTGGGACGCAATTAACGATCCCATGATGGGAGCCTTTGTAGACTCCAGAAAGCCCGATCCCAAAGGACGGTTCAGACCCTGGGTCTACAGGTTTTCCTGGGCAATGATGGCATCCCTTATCTTACTGTTTTTGCCTATAAACGATATTTTCCCGGGATTTAATCACTATCTTTTGTATGCATACATCACCTATATTTTCTATGGAATGATGTATACCGGTGTGAATATCCCCTACGGTTCCATGGCTACGGTTATGACCCGTGACATCAAGGAGCGTTCCACCCTTTCCATGGCACGTACCTTTGGTGCCGGTATCGGTCAGATGGCTGGTTCCGTGATACTGCCACTGGTGGTTTACACAACGGCAAGCAATGGAGTAAAGGTACTTGACCAGCACAAGATGTTTGCAGCCATCCTTGTTATCGTCTGCCTGCAGTTTATAGCTTACCAGCTTAACTACAGACTGACCCGTGAGACTGTTATCGCTCCTCCCAAGGAAAAGGGTGATACCGTATTCAAGGTACTGGGATCTCTGGTTAAAAACAGACCTTTTGTAACATTGTCACTTGCCTCCATGCTTTTGATCGCCGGTAATATGTATTCCAATACTGCAAATACCTATCTTTTCAAAAACTACTATGAAGCACCGGGTATGCAGGCTCTGGTTCCTGTTGCCACCTATCTGCCCATGGCGCTTTTCATGCCGGTACTTAACAAGCTGGTGCTTAAGTTTGGTAAAAAGGAGCTTTGCAGCTTTGGCGCATACCTTGCAGCGATCACCTATCTTATAATGTATTTTGTAAAGCTGCCCAGTGCCACACTGTTTTTGGCAGGACTCTTTATAACGGGAATAGGACTTACCTTCTTTACCATGGAGGTGTGGGCTTTGGTTTCCGACGCTATTGACTATCAGGACAAGCTTACCCATAAGCGTGAGGAAGGTACTTCATATGCCATCTTCTCTTTCTTCAGAAAGATGGGTCAGACCATTGCGGGTGTCAGCTTCAATGCCCTTCTTGCCGCCATAGGATATGTGGCAGCTACAGCCGGAAGCAATGAAGTGGTAGTACAGACCCAGGAAGTCAATAACGGCATATACACACTTGCAACTATGCTGCCCTTTATCATGTATATCATAATGGCTGTGCTCTTACATTTTGGCTATAATCTTGGCAAAAAGGAGACAGAGGAGCTTAAGACAGAACTGGATGCCAGGAGACAGGCTTAATATATACCGAAATTAAAGGATATAGTAGGGAGCGGGTGTTTACGCACTCGCTCTTTTTTGGTATAATCAGTTTGTTTGGGGAAATCATAGGGAGTATTGCTATGATAAATATCTACAGGACAGATGACCGTATTATCAGGGAGATAGAAAAAATAGAGTCCGGATGCTGGATAAAGCTTACGGATCCCACCCTGGAAGAGTGCGGTGATATTAGTGAAAAATTTGATATAGATATTGCCGACATAAGGGCAGCCCTCGATGATGAGGAAAGCTCCCGTATGAGTCTGGAGGACGATTATACCCTTATTCTGGTGGATATACCTACGGCAGAGGTCAGAAATAACCGTCATACCTATACCACCATCCCTCTTGGCATAATAGTTAGAGAAGATGTGATCATCACCGTCTGTTCAGAGGAGACAGCGGTGCTCAGGACTTTTATAGATCAGCGGGTGAGGGAGTTTTCTACCAAAAAGCAGATGCGATTTACCTACCAGATCCTTTATAATGCCTGCATGGTTTATCAGAGCTTACTTCGTACCATAGACAGGAAGCGTACAGAGATCGAGGAACGTATCGACCAGGATACCGAGGATGTGGATCTTGTGGATCTTCATGAATTGGAGAGTAATCTGGTTTACTTTGCCACATCTCTTCGTGCCAACGGGGTGGTTTTGGACCGGCTTACCAGATATGGCAGGCTTAAGCTTTATGAAGAGGATCAGGAGCTTTTGGAGGATGTGATAATCGAAAACCGACAGGCTATTGAGATGACACAGATCTATCGTGATATCATAAACGGTACCAGAGAGCTTTTGTCCACGGTTATCAATAACAGACTGAATAATGCCATGAAATATCTGGCGGCTATCACGATCGTTATGTCCATCCCCACCATCATTTCGGGACTGTGGGGCATGAATGTATCGGGGGAGTGGATGCCATTGTCCACAGCACCCCATGGATTTACCATAATTTGTATCATCACGGTGCTGATCTGCGTGATCGCCATGATAATACTTCACAAGAGAAAGATGTTGTGATGCGAGGAAAAATATGTGGATTGCAGACAACTGGAAGGACTATGAGGTCATAGACTGCTCCGGCGGTGAAAAGCTGGAGAGGTGGTCAGATTATATATTACTACGTCCCGATCCTCAGGTGATCTGGGACACACCAAAGGAAGCCATTGAATGGAATAAGCTTAATGCCCATTATCACAGAAGCAGCAGAGGCGGCGGAGAGTGGGAGTTTTTTGATCTTCCCCAGGAGTGGGAGATCTCCTACAGGCTGCCCATAGGCTATGAACTTAAGTTCAGGCTTAAGCCCTTTTCATTCAAGCATACGGGGATATTTCCCGAGCAGGCTGCCAACTGGGACTGGTTTTCAAAGCTCATTAAAAAGGCGGTCTCACAGGACAGGAAAGAACCTGTCAAGGTTTTAAATCTCTTTGCCTATACGGGAGGAGCCACCCTTGCTGCGGCGGCAGCGGGAGCCCATGTGACCCATGTGGATGCTTCAAAGGGCATGGTCAACTGGGCAAAGGAAAATGCAGCGGTATCCGGGCTTATTGATGCCCCCATCAGATGGTTGGTGGATGACTGCAAAAAATTTGTGGAACGTGAGATCAGGAGGGGCAATCACTATGATGCCATAATCATGGATCCCCCCTCGTACGGCAGAGGCCCCAAGGGAGAAGTATGGAAGATCGAGGATGGAGTGTATGAGCTAATTTCACTTGCGTCCCAGTTGCTTTCCGAAGAGCCGGTGTTTTTTTTGATCAACAGTTATACCACCGGACTTCAGCCGGCGGTTTTGCACTATATGATGGGATCGGTCCTCAAAGGATACGCCGGTACCACCGAGGCTGATGAGATCGGCTTGCCGGTTCGTCAAAGCGGACTTTATCTGCCCTGCGGTGCCAGCGGCAGATTTGGCGCATAAATTTTAAGGAGGCTAAGCATGGAAAAAAGAAAATCGCCTGTTGTGTCAGTGCTTAAGGTAATTGCTTCAGTGTTAGTGGTGCTGTTTGTGTTGGCGGCGCTGGGGATAGGACTGTTGACCCTTGTGGAATATAAGCCAAAGGATGTGGAGCCTATCGAGACCATACCTTCTGCCACAGGCTCGGCAAAGGAGACTATCTCCCCGGAGGATGAGCTTACATTTTTGACATGGAACATAGGATACTGCGGATTGTCAGAGACTGCGGATTTTTTCATGGATGGCGGAAAAAGTGTGGTTTCCCAGGATGAAGAAAGTGTAAGAAGCAATCTGCTTAACATGGAAAAAATTATGGCTCAGGTGGATCCTGATGTGGTTTACCTTCAGGAGATTGACAGGGATTCCACCAGAAGCTACGGTATAGATCAGGTGGCTGATATTACTGAAAATACCTTTGCTGACAATTCCGCTGCCTTTGCCCATAATTTCAAGGTGCTTTTCATACCCTATCCCATACCACCCATGGGACATATGGATTGCGGCATACTTACATCCTCAAAGTATAATCTGACAGAGGCGGAGCGGGTATCGCTGCCCTGTCCTTTCACCTGGCCTACCCGTATCATCAATCTGAAAAGATGTCTCAATGTAAGCCGGGTGCCTGTGGCTGACAGCGACAAGGAGTTTGTATTTATAAATCTGCATTTAGAGGCATATGATGATGGAGAGGGCAAGATCGCCCAGACCAAACAGCTGGCAGAGTTTATGCAGGCAGAATATGACAAAGGAAATTATGTAGTGGCAGGAGGAGACTTTAACCAGACTTTCTCCAGCGTGGATACCAGCATGTACCCTGTACAGGGTGAGGATCTGTGGGCAAGCGGGCTTCTGGACGAAAGCCAGTTTTCGGATGATTTCAGCTTTGCCATGGACAATTCAACTCCAAGCTGCAGATCCCTGGACCGCCCTTATGATGCGTCGGATCCCAACTTCCAGTATTACATGATAGATGGGTTTATAGTGTCAAATAACCTTAAGGTGGAGAGTATTGAGACTATGGACGAGGGCTTTAAATACACTGACCACAATCCGGTTAAAATGGTGGTGAGTATAAAGGATGAAAAATAAAACAGCTTTTGTTACCGGAGCATCCAGGGGTATCGGCGCAGCTATTGCCGCCGCCCTGGCTGAAGACGGATATGAACTTGGTATATTATGTGAGAAAAACACGGATGCTTTGACGGCCTTTGCAGAGGAACTCCGCAGGACTCATGGTATCCGTGTGCTTACCTTTACGGGAGATGTGGCTGACTATGAATTTATCCGGGATTGCGGGGAAAAATTCATATCGGAGTTTGGTCACATAGATGTACTGGTTAATAATGCGGGGATATCCTATATCGGGCTGCTTACCGACATGAGCAGATCCCAGTGGCAGAGGATGATGGATGTGAATCTTTCCTCCCTGTTTTACACTGCCAAAGCCTTTGTGCCGGAGATGGTCAGACTGAAATCCGGGAATATAATCAATATATCCTCTATGTGGGGCTGGATAGGTGCCTCCTGCGAAGTGGCTTATTCAGCGGCAAAGGGAGGTATGAATGCTTTTACCAGCGCTTTGGCAAAGGAGCTGGCTCCCTCAGGCATCAGGGTCAATGCCGTGGCATGCGGATGTATTGATACTGATATGAATGCATGCTTTTCGGAAGAGGAACGGGCAGCAATGTGCCAGGATATTCCCATGGGCAGATTTGGCAATCCAAAGGAAGTGGCTGCTGAGGTCATGCATATCATCAATTCCACCTATATGACCGGTCAGGTAGTTGGAGTGGACGGCGGATTTATCTGAGAAAACACTGGCGGGAAGGCGTTTTTATATGAAATTAAGTACGGTGTGGGGGGAAAACATAGATAAAAACCGGGTGTTGCCTGAGTATCCCAGACCCCAGATGATGAGGTCTGAATATACCATGCTGAATGGAACCTGGGAGTACGCGATCTGCAAGGTCTCTGATAGTGATACCCAGGTCATGCCCCCATCCCAGGGGGAGATACTGGTTCCCTTTTCTCCCGAATCTGATCTGTCAGGTGTGGGCAGACAGCTTATGCCTGATGAATTTCTATGGTACAGACGTACTATTGAGATATCCCATGACAAATGCGAGGAGGTTTGCGCCGGCAGGCTCAGGCTTTTGATCCACTTTGGAGCAGTGGATCAGATGGCTGTTGTCTATTTCAACGGCAATGAGGTCATGACCCATACCGGCGGTTTTCTGCCCTTTTATGCCGATATCGTGGATTCGATACAGGAGGGTGAAAATGAGCTTGTTGTAAGAGTCCGGGATCTGTCTGATACTTCATACCATGCCAGGGGAAAGCAAAAGCTGAAAAGAGGCGGTATGTTTTATACCGCTCAAAGCGGTATATGGCAGAGTGTATGGTATGAATGGGTGCCGGATGCGCATATCACCAGGCTGTCTTTCAAGTATGATAAAAGCCCGGACAGACTGCTTCTTACTGTGCACACCAACAGGCAGCACAGGCATCTGACGGATAAAGAGGGGGAATACACCGGTCGGGTATCCACCCTGGCTTCAGATGAGAAAAGCTATCGCATAACCATCTATGAACCGGGTATATATGACGGTACCGATACTGTGGATTTTCAGACAGAGCTTATTCCCATCATGTCCATGGAACAGATGGGGGATGCGGATTTTCTCATTCAGATGTCAGATCCGAAGCTTTGGACTCCCGATACACCCTATCTCTACTATATAGATGTGGATTACAGCTGTGACGGCTGCTATGACACGGTGCGTGGGTATTTTGCCTTTAGAAGCTTCACCTTGGAGCACCAGAATCATCACTATTATCCAAGGATCTGCCTGAATGGCGAGCCACTTTTTCAGGAGGGAGTACTGGATCAGGGATACTATCCCGAGAGTCTTTTGACGCCACCCTCAGATGAGGCTATGATCTTTGATATAACAGAGATGAAAAAAACCGGCTACAACATGGTCAGGAAGCACATAAAGATCGAGCCGGAGCGCTGGTATTATCACTGCGACAGGCTTGGAATCATAGTATGGCAGGACATGGTAAACGGCGGCGGACCGCTGCATCAGTGGTTTGTGACTTATCTTGCCACGCCTTTGTCTCTTATGCATGTGAGAGTAAGTGACAGGTTTTACCATCTGCTTTCCAGGACAGATATGGAGGGCAGAAGAGAGTTTGAGCGGGAGATGCTTTTAACCATTAAGATCCTTAAAAATCATCCCTCTATCTGTACCTGGGTGATCTTTAATGAGGGATGGGGACAGTTTCATACCAATGAAATGACGGAGCTGGCAAGGGCTGCCGATCCCTCCCGTCTCATAGACCAGGCCAGCGGATGGTTTGATCAGAGGGGAGGAGATTTTTCCAGCATCCACAATTATTTTTTCAAACTCATTGTACTGCCGGAGCACAGACGGGCAGGGGTCCTTTCTGAATTCGGAGGCAAGGTGCTGAAGGTGGATGGTCACACCATGCAGGATTCGGTATATGGGTACGGTTCTGCCAGCAGGACAAAAGAGGAGCTGAATGAGGCATACAGACAGCTTATGGACAGGCTGCGGCATCTGATGGGGCAGGGGCTTTGTGCCACTGTTTATACCCAGTGGACTGATATAGAAGACGAGATAAACGGTGTATACACCTATGATCGCAAGGTGAGAAAAATAGACGAGGGAGACGGCTTGGACAAGAGCTTCCGGGGATAGGAGCATTGAGGTGAAATACAATGTCAAAAGACTATATGATACATGCCATGACAGCAAATAAGGAAATAAGAGCCTATGGGATCACAGCCCGTGATACGGTAGAGCGTGCTATGGAGTCCCATGGTACATCACCTGTGGTTACTGCCGGATTGGGGCGTATGCTTATGGGCGCAGCCATGATGGGGATGATGATGGAGG
>CAMOZG010000087.1 GCA_946630825.1 uncultured Lachnospiraceae bacterium | reverse complement strand
TGGAAAACCGTCATGCCTGCCATGCGAAGTATCCCGCTGCCCGGCAGGGTCTTTGTCTCAAAAACACAGCCAAAGGTATCTCCCACTGCCAGGATGCAGTTGGTGATAAGCATGATAAAGAAATATCTGTTGTCCTCCTGCTCGTCCTTCCGGAAGGTTTTTGACAGGATCATGATGATCAGTGTCAAAACCAGGGTAGAGCCGTCTAAAAACAGGGTAGCAATGTCTCTTTGTGTAAGAAATCCCATAATACTGTCCTCCTAACCTCTCTTGAAAACCACGTTGTCAATAAGAAAGTCCTCCGGAGGTTCATTCTTTCCTCTGACTACACTGTCTACTTCCACATCAAAGCCCGCATCCTCGGCGATCATGGACAGATCCTCCGACAGCATAAATACATAGCCCCGGTCCTTTGATTCCGATACTGTAATAAAGCTGTTGGTATCCGTCCTTATGGTATCGCACTCATCCGGCAGCACTGTCCGTATGGTGTTGGAGAAAGCCTCCACATCCTCCCCCTCCTTAAGCTTGAAGGTGATGATGGATGAGGGCAGGTAGCTGCCTGCCTCGGTACGGTTGTAAAGAGGCGACAGATAATTGGGATTAAAGAATCCGCTTTCAAAGTCCGTATAGCACATCTCACTTGTCATAACAATGTAGATGGAGGTAAAGCCAATGGCGCAGCCTAAAGCTGTGATGCTGTAGCCTGTGATGGTCTCAACTACGGTGCTTAATACCAGGGGAATTACAAAAAGCCAGATATTAAGTGCACCTGCCGACTTTTCCCGAAGGCGGTATCTGGTATTTTGAACAACGGAAATAATGATGTACAAATGTCTGGGAATATTGTATACAAGATAAAAGATCTCGCTCTGATACCCGTTTACGTGATCGTATGTAAATAAAATGGGTACGAAGAGATTTATAACGGCGATAACCACCAAAACCAGTCCCGGTCCCAGCACCAGCCATCTCTTGCGCTTTAGGTATTCTTCACTTTTAAAGGTGTCGTACATGGCGTAAAAAAGCCATTCTACCATTACCATGGTGTATGATATCTCCACTGCCGTCAGAAGCACCATGATAAGGGAGTCAGGCACTCTTCCGGAGGTATCTGATGTCAGAAACAAAACGGCAATATTTACCGCTGCGTTAATGAGCATAAGAATGACAATATTTACAAAAAGCTTTCCCCGGAAATTCTTTTTATTAAAAGCCCGAAGGGACATGACTAAAACACCGATCAAAAGAACCAGTGCTGCCACATTTATATCAAGATCCACTATACTGATTGATGCCATATTCATAAATCACTCCTAACCGTTTCTTGTACCTGAGAAAACATTCTCACCCTTTGCACTTGCCAGAATCTTTTTCGTCATTGCAGCCACCTCTTTGCTGTGCCTGTTTATGGCGATCTTTGTTTCCGGGGGATAGTTTTCCAGACCGCTTTGTATAGTCTTTATCAGTAAAAACCCCAGTTTTTTCACATATTCGGGACCATAGGCTGTATAGAGCTTTGTCTGGAGCACCCCCGAGGGAGTCTTTCTAATGAGAAATACTCCGTCGATCTTGTCGTCTGTGACTGAGCATGATGACACGTCTTTTTCAAACCAGCTACGTGACAGATATGCCAGATCGTCCACAGATCCCTTATTGCCCTTTAGTATTGCCTTTTTCACAAAGTTTCTGTACTGGATCACGGACACATCACTTAATGTGACTATATAGGGAGGCAGCTTTGCCTTAAGGTCTATGGGGATCTTTGCCACATCAGCAAGAGTGACTATGACCTCCCTGCCTTCCTGCGCATTCTTACTGAAGCCGAAGCTTACCAGATCGTCTGCCATGACTTCGTTGGGAGTCTCATAGAAGCTCTTATCGATACTGCTCTCTGTGACATCCTTTGCATATGCGTTTTTCAGTTCATCCTTTATGTCCTGACTGTCACCCTCTAAAGCCACGATCCGGCTTGTGGTATCACCGTCCAGATCCACACCGAAGAGCTCATATATCATTGCCCCGTGTACAGCTCCCGAATCGTCAACTGCTCCGAAGCCTCTGTAAAACTGCCTGTTCATGTCCTCGGCAATATCCGGACCCAGCAGTTCACTGAAATCCTCAATATTTTCCTTTGCAATATCAATGATGTTCATATAATAACCTCACTCTCACCATTTCTCCTCTGTATACTTACGCTTTTACCGGATCAGTCCGTACCCGATATAGTCTTTTTATAGCTTAGCGCCAGGACCTCGTTTATCGTCCCCATATGGGTGAAGGTAAGTGCCATTGTCAGACATATGGGAACAAATGATGCGGAGCTTTTAATAACAAATGTAAACACGATCCCGAATGCTCCAAGGAAAACAAACACCCACATTGGTACAAGCCTCATGCCGGATACACTGCCCCTGTACTTTGCAAGATATGATATGCCTATGATTATATATGCAATGGCAACAATGTGAAATACTATATACAGGCTCCCGGTTTTAAACTCGCCCTTTTCATCAAATGTAAATATAAAGCCGGTGAAGAGATTAGTAAAGAAAAGAAGTATGACAATAAATCCCGGTACAAATAATAGAGAAAAACCAGGTGTCTCCGGCATGCCTACGTTTTTAAATCTTATATAGCAATAACGGATCCAGATCATGGATATCAAAAGTATCCCACAGTAAAAGGACGTCATACCAGCCATGCGAAGCACCTCGCTTTCCGGGGTGGTCTTCATCTCGAAAAGGCTTCCTAAAATATCACCCAGGGACAGGATGCAATTTATGATAAGCATGATCGAAAAATAACTGTCCTCTTTTCGATCATTCTTTTTGTAGGTCTGGGACAGTATCAGGATGCAAAGTGTAAGCGCAATAGCAGAACCATCCAAAAACAATGTGGCTATATCTCTCTGTGTAAAAAATTCCATTATACTGCCCTCCCGATCTTTTTAAATCTGATATTGTCAATAAAGAAATCAGCAGGATCCTCTTTCTTTCCTCTTACGATACTTTCTGTATTAACGAAAAAACCCGCCTCCTCTGCCACTGTGGAAATATCCTCTGTCAGCATGTATACATATCCCCTGTCAGTGGATTCGGATATGGTGATAAATGAACCACTGCCGGTCCTTATGGTATCGCACTCATCCGGCAGAACTGTTTTTATTGCCTCGGAAAAAGCCTCCACATTTTCCCCATCCTTAATGGAAAAAGATATGATGGATGAAAGCTCATACTTTCCTTTGTCAGTAAGGTTGTAGAGATATGACAGGTAGTACGCATTGTAAAACCCGCTCTCAAAATCCTTATAGCCCATCTCATTTATCATAACCACATAAAGAGAGGTCAATCCTATAGCGCAGCCGAGGGTCATAATGGTATAGGTCGTCATGGTCTCCAATATGGCGCTTGCCACAAGGGGGATCAAAAACAGCCATATATTGTAAACTCCCCTGGTCTTTTCCCGCCTGTGGTATTCTGTGGTCTGATAAACAGAAACGATAATGTAAAAAAACCTGGGTATATTGTAGTAACGGTAAAAAGGCAGCTCCAGAAATCCGTTTACGTGATCGCAGGTAAAGATGATGGGCACAAAGAGATTTATGATGGGGACGGCAGCTAATATGAGTGCAGGACCAAGTACGATCCACCTCTTTCGCCTGATGTAATCTTTACTTTTAAAAAGATCATACATGGCATAAAAAAGCCAGACTGCCATGACCAGGGTGTATGAGATCTCAAGCACAGTATTAAGAAGCATTGCCAGAGGCTCAAAGGTTGCGTCCGGTCTTTTTTCAATAAAGCAAAGGCTCACCGTAATGGCAGCATTGATTATCATAAGGACTATGATGGTAATATAATATCCCCCTCTGGCGTCCTTATGATTTGTCACCCGCAGTGACATGCCAAGCACACCGATAAGAAGTACCAGTGCCGCTAAATTGATATCCAGATTTACTAAAATGTTTGGACTAATATTCATAGATACTCACTCCGTTCTTTTGCCGGAAAACTCTTCCGATCCCGTAAAGCCATGAAGAAGCTTTCCTGTCAGCTTTTTCACCGCCACATTGTGCCTGTTTATCACCACCTTTGTGGCAGGTGGATATTTGAGGATCGCACTGTTTATTGTATTTACCAGCATAAACCCCAGGTTTTTAATATAGTCAGGTCCGTAAGCCACATATAGTGCCGTGTGAAGCTCGCCTGACGGTGTCTTTCTGATGAGAAAGATCCCGTCTAACTTTTCATCTGTCACCACGCATGAGGAGATATCTCCGTCAAACCAACTTCGGGGCAGATACGCCAGATCCTCCACCGACCCCTTATTTCCTTTAAGAATGGTCCTTTTTATAAAATTTCTGTACTGGATCACCGAGGCCCTGCTTAAGTTCATAACATATGGCGGGATCTTTGCACTGAGCTTTATGGGCAGATTTTCTATATCGGACAGGGACAGGACTATCTCTTTGCTCTCTGTCTGATCTTTACTGAATCCGATATGCTCCAGATATTCCGCCAGGACATTATCAGGAGTCGCATAAAAGCTTTCCGATATTTCAATCTCCCGGACGCCACCGGCATAGGCATCCTTTAACTCATCCTTTATCTCATCACTTTCCCCCTCCAAAAGCCTGATCCTGGAGGTGGTATCACGGTTCTGATCCGCTCCGAAAAGTTCAAAGACTATTGCCCCACGCGGTCTGTCCAACTCGTCCAGCGCTCCGAATCCCCTGAAACAGGACCTGCCCATATCAACCGTGAGATCATCCCCCAAAATATCTGCAAAAGCTGCGGTATTTTCTTTTGTAATCTCAATGATGTTCATATTATAATTCCTATCTGGATTTTTTTACAGCTCCGTTGGAGCCGCAGTAGTATTCTTTAAGTCCTACATTCACCCACTTGCCCTTGGCGATCTTGCCGGACTTGGTAGCATAATACTGTTCACCTTTTCCGCTGGCACTCTCTAAGCCGCCTTTTTTATAGTCAAATATCTCGTAGGCAAGCTCTTCGTCCATAATGATGGTGCTGCTACCCAGCTTTGAACCCTTTTGGTTGATCTTTACCTTTACCTTGCCCTTCTTTGTGGTCTTTACGGTAAAGAGAGTGTTGGTAAGGATCTTGCCGTTGCTTCCTGCAAAGTAGGATGCACCCTTTTTGATGGTCTTTCCTGTCTGGCTGGTCTTTTTCGCATTAAAGAAGCCGTTCATGATTATGTTGCAGTCATCTCCCACTGCATATCTTACCTTTTTTCCTGTCTTTGTGGTAACGGTAAATTTTTCGCTTTGCTTCAAGGAGCCGTCTTCATTTACATAGACTACCTTGGCGGAGTCACCTACATCAGACCGGTCTAATTCCACACAGACCTCCACATCCGCAAAGCCCGGAGTATCGTAGACTGTGCCGTCGGGATTTGCTAAAAAGCTTTTGTTTTCCGTGGTGGTCTTTCCGTTGGCGGAAACTGTCTGCTTTACAGTTATGACCTCGTTTGAAGCTATCTTGCCCTTTTCGTCTGTCAGCACTTCCTTTGTCACCACGTTTCCCGAGGAGTCCTTATAGGAGACTGTCACAAGGGCGCTTTCTATGGCGTTGCCGTTTTTGTCGGTGACAGTTGCCCCGGAGGTGCTGCCGGAGGCGGTAGTTGAAACAGAGTTCACCGAGGTGGTGGGCTTGGTGCCGGAGCTGCTGGAGCTGCTGGAGCTTGATGAGGTGGAGCCGGAAGAGGGCTGCTGCTTTGCCATGGTGTATGTAAATACAGTGTCCTCTGTGATGGCTGCCTCTGCCGGGTCTTTATCCCATTTTCCGGTGGTATATCCTGCCGCAGGCTTCATGCCGGTGGGGATGTCGGACAGGGTCGAGCCCTTGGCAACCACCTCCGTCTTGTCGGTGGTGCCATCTGACCAGGTGCCGTTGACTATCTTATAAGTTACAACAGCCGGGTCTGTATCTATATACAACTGACCATCCGCATTTTTTCCCACCGCATAATTTGTGTTGTCGCTGGTGAACTTGCTTGCAATATTATAATTTGTATTTGTACTGTTAGTAAATACCCCTATGGTATCCATGCTGACGCTTATTCTTTCGGTATTGGTCAGTTCTCCAGGAATCGTAATCTTCCCACCTGCTACACGTATATCCATTGCTTCGTTGTCACAAATAGCGACATTCCCGGATAGCTTAAATTTGTCATCCCCTCCTGCGAAAACAACTCCGGCTTTTGCATTTTCTGAAATCCTGCCGCCGCTGATCGTAAGATCTGCACTTCCATCTTTTTTATCTACATACACCCCATCACAGCCGTTTTTAACTACTTTGGCATCACCGGAAAAAATACCTTTACTGTTTTGAACAAAGGTTACGGCTCCATACACTAAGCCATCATTATCCTTACTGTTTACTCCACCGTTTCCGGTAATCATACCGCCGGTCATTTCAAAGGTACCGCCGCCTGTCACACACACTGCAGCACCGTGTCCGTGTTCCCATCCGCTGTCGGTTCGTGTGATTTTATTCCCGATTATTGTACCCGCCATCATTTGACAAGTACCACCATCAACATACACACCGCCACCATTTCCATTTACTACCGATCCACCTGTTATGTAACCTCCAGTGATCTCAACTGTGCCTGAGCCATTTGTTACAGTTCCGGGACTATTGGCGTTGACTGATACCCCTCGATATCCGTTCAATGTAATTCTATTTGTGGTATTTATGCCGGAATCCTTTATTATAAGGGTACTGCCATTTTTTCCCACAGTAATAACACTGCCACTTCCCTTCATCATGATCCCATGACCATTGAGGTCGATAGTTGTGATTCCGGAAGGGGCGGACCAGGTGCTGTTAATAGTTACATCGCCATCAAGATAATATTCACCTGCGATCATGGGCAGCGAATTAGTTGTTATTGCATCCCCAGAGGGTGTTGCCTCTGCCGTCATATTCGTCCCCGGCATCAGCCCCAGCACAAGTGATGCACATATAAAAATCCCTAAGGCTTTTTTCATCCTCATCTATCTAAGCCTCCACTCTTATTATTCAGGACTCATTGCCCTCATAAATACTGTTGTAAACATTCCTCCCGATCTCGTGCTGCGGGATCTTCTTTTCCTCGGTCTCAAAGACTCTGTTCTGGATGACCGGATTATAGACATTCAGATCCACATTCTCCTGTACATGCTCCTTGCTTACCACACTCTTTGAATACTTGCTGAAGAACTCCTCGTCCTCCATGATATAATTCTTATCCTTATTCACCAGATTGCCCATCTTAGCCATGAAATCATGGGCATCACCACCGGCATCTATGGCAGCCTCCGACAGATAGTTAAGCTGGGTCTCGCAGAACTTCTGGATACTCTTGGCATAATTGATCCGGTAGATCCTCTGCCTGGAGGGGAAAAGCCTGAACTGTGCCTCCTTGGCTCTGATGTAATCCACTGCCGCACTGCGCACAGTGGTAATGGCTCTTCTGTACTCCTCTAAGGAGGAATCGTCCTTAAGTCTATTGAGCACAGTCAGTGTTCTGGAGATCTCTTCGTACTGATCACTGTTTTTATAATTCTTACTCTTTTTTGCCGAATCAAAGCCTGCCAAAAACGACTGTGCCTTGCTGCGGATGGATATATAATATTCCTTGCTGTACTCCTTGTCCTTATAAGTCTTGTAAATATCACTGCGGTCATTGGCGATATCAAGGTATTCCCCATAAATACTGTCTATCTCCTTCTTTACTTCTTTGGCAGTGTTCTCTTTGATCCTTGCCGAATCGAGATCCTCCTGCGCCTTTGATATCTCACTTTTAAGAGAAGATTCGGAATACATTTTCCTCTTGTCTGTAGCGTTGCTCAATTTCACTCGAAGTTCATATTCCTTTTTAGGGAAGAACTCCTCAGCATGTTTTTTGCGACTTGCGATATCACTCTCATAGCCTGAAATGATATCACTGATAGACATTCTGTCTACATCCTTTTCCACTTCCTTTATATATGCGTTGTGAGTTTCCTCTGTGATCTCGCCATTTTTGTACTTCCTTAGACTGTCCATTACATCCAGACTGTAGAGCTTGTAATTATCTATACGAAGCTCCCTGATCTTGTTCTTGTAAAACTCCATTGCAGATTTATTACCGTCGTAAACAGACTTTGCCTCTGCTTCTGCACGCTTGGCATCTGCGATCTGTTTTTCACCGTCAAGCTGGATCTGGATTATCTGATCCACATCGTTGGTATTGGCAAGCTGGTTTTTATCGCGAAGTTCGATAAACTCATCACGCTGTTTGCCTATTAACTCCGACTCATGAACATCCTCTTTTTTTAGCTGATTCTGTTTTTCATTAAGATCATTTATGAGATTTGTGGTGGTGAAGCTTTCATCCGCCTTATATTCAGCCTGAGCCGCATCCATAGTTTCTTTTATTTTATTTAAAATACTTTGTCCATAAGCTGCCACCTTCGGATCGGAAGTACGTGGAAAAACATCCTTCCCGGGACACCAGTGAAGTATCTCTGCCATCTTAGCTTTGGCTTCAGTAATGGGCTTCTTGAAAAAATCATTTGAAGAAAATATCTTTTCAAGAGATTTTCCGTTATTGTGGAAAGAAACCATCATCACCTCAGTATTATTACTGTACTTCTCCAGAAACTCCTTAAAACCTTCATAGGTTCTTTTCCACTTTTCATAGGTCATCCTTTTTTCATAGTAGGCCTTGACATTCTTCTTTGAGCCGGAAAGATTCTTAAGGGTCTCCTCGGAATATTTGAATTCATTCTCTGCCTTTTCCCGAAGCTTTTTAGCTTCATCATAGGCTTTTTTATACCCGGCATCCTCCTGGCTGCAGGCACCTAAGGTAACCATATAGTCCTGCTCATAACCTGCCTGTCTCTTAAGCTCTTCCAGATTTTTTTCCTCTGTTTTTATAGCATTTTCATTGAAAAGCTTTTCCCTGGACAGTTCCTGTAATGCCTCCTCTGTATCCTGACATTCTTTTGAAGCTTTTGCATGTTCCGTTTGGTAATACTTCTTTGTATCCTCACTTTCCACTTCTTTAAGATATGTTTCGGCTTTAGTAACAGCATTTTTCGCATTGGTATAGCGGACACCGGCATTATAGGGACTCATATCTGTAGTTTTCTCACTAAGCTTATTCAGCCGATCCACCAAAAGATTTGTCTTTATGCCATTTCTGACTACACGCTCATGAAGCCCCAACTGATCCGCTTTTCGATCCAGGACTCTCTTTTCAGAAGATATGCCGGCTATTTCTTCTGTTGCCTGATACATGTCTGCCACAAGCTCATTGCTCTTAAGATCACTGTAACCGTCTGCCTCGTTAAAAGCAGCCAGACAGTCTGCTATGTCATTCAAACGCCCCATGCGTTCTAAGATATCTACCTCTAAATCCCCCGCTCTGTCCAGCAGACGTTCATCATCTCCGTTAATATCATAGGGCTCCTTTTTCAGGATCTCCTTAAGTCTGGGAGCCATCTCCATAAAATCGGATACCTTCCCCTGCAATCTAATGAAATAATCAAAGGTAGCGGACAGATTATGGATCGTCTCCTTAAGCTGTGCATCAGAAGTGCCCTCTTCCTTGGTCTTAAGATACTCCTTGTACTGTCTTATCCTTTCAAAAGATGAGACCCTTCTCATGAGCCTCTGCAGATCATCTATATACCCCGGATACTTGTTTTTAAAATCCGCCATTTTAAGTACCTCCTCCTGATAATTCTATTTTGAGGGCAAAACCCCGACTGTATAGTAATGTAACACACCCCTTGCAACAAAACTGCAACA
>CAMOZG010000086.1 GCA_946630825.1 uncultured Lachnospiraceae bacterium | reverse complement strand
CCCGTATCCCTTCTTTCAAAGCAGCCATCCACTGCATCCTCACCATATCTTTCAATAAGAGCGGATACTAAAGCAGACGCATCCTTAAAATACAAGCCCTCTATTCTTTTGTCACCGGCTTTAAATGTAAGCTTCAGATACTGCTTTTCCTTGCCGATATATGAAAGCCCCACCAGTGGCACCTCCTTATCGGCAAATACCGGCTTTTCATTTCCATTGCCAAAGGGCTCAAGTATATCAAACTCCCTGATGCGCTCTATGGTGAGATAGGTAAGGGGCATGGGCACATCTATTACTATCTCCGGCACCAGATCCTCATCACTTAAGGTGCATCTCTCATTCATCTCTTTCCTGAAATCATCCACCTTTGATCCCTCAAGGGAAAGCCCCGCCGCCATGGGATGACCGCCGAATTTAAGGAGGTGGTGTGAGCACTCCGTCATCCTTTCAAACATGGAATATGCAGGAATGCTTCGTCCGCTTCCCTTAACCAGACCCTCTCCGTCACTTAGGACAAAAACAGGTCTGTTGTAGCGGCTTTTTATCCTGCCTGCAACTATACCGCACAGGCTCTCATGAAGCTTTGGAACATAGATCACCAGCACCCGGTCCAGCTTGCCATTATGAATGCACTGGGATCCAATAAGCTCTATTGCCTCCTCTTCACCCACCACTGTCATGTGCTTTCGCTCTTCATTTATGGCTAAAAGCTCTGCAGCCTTTTTTGCTGCCTCATTCGGATCCTCCTCCATCAAAAGTTCCAACGCCATATCTGCCGTCTCAAGCCTGCCGGAGGCATTGAAGCAGGGACCTATAACAAAGCCCACATGGTATACGGAAAGCTTGTCCCGGTCTATGCCCGTCCGGTCGATAAGGGCATTAAGTCCAACGTTTTTGGTGTTTGCCATTGCAGCCAGTCCAAAATGCACCATGACACGGTTTTCATCCATCAGGGGCATGATATCACCTATTGTGGCAAAGGCAGCATTTTCCAGAAAATCATATGCCTCGCTTTCAGGGATGCGATACTCCTGATACAAAAGAATGATAAGCTTCCATGCCACCACAGCACCGCAGATATCAGGATAGGGATAGGAGTCATCAGCCCTGTGGGGATCCACCACCACATCCGCGGCGGGAAGCTTTTCGATCCTTGATCCTCCATCCGTCTCGTAGGGCACCTGATGGTGGTCGGTGACTATGATCTGCATCCCCCTTTCATGGGCTCTCTCCACTGCAGGTGCGGCGGCGATACCGTTGTCGCAGGTTATAATAAGCTCCACCCCTGCATCTTTGGCAGCGTCCACCATATCGGGATTTATGCCGTAACCGTCGGTGATCCTGTGGGGAATGGCATGATCCACATCCCCTCCGCACCTTCTGATACCCTTTAAGAGTATGTAGGTGGCGTTGATACCGTCTATGTCATAATCCCCAATGACCCGGATCTTCTTTTTGGCATCTATACTCTGCATCAAAAGAAAAACTGCATTCTCCATATCCTTCATAAGAACGGGATCATGCAGTCTGTCAAGGCCGGGGTGCAAAAAAGCATCCATATCCTCCGGTGCCACACCACGGTTGACCATTATCCTGGCAACCACCTGGTCCACCCCAAGCCTGCTTCCTATATTTTTAAAATCAGCCTTTTTTGCGGCTACTACCCATCTTGCCATAATACCTCACCAAAGCTAAACTATATAGTAAGGCATAGTCTTGGGAGCTGTCAAAACCTCTATCCCGGGGCATGACTCCAAAAGCCTGTCTGCCATGTATTGAATAAAAATATGTTCCACGCCATAATGCCCGGCATCTATGATGCACATACCCTTTGCCACGGAATCAATACCACTGTGATGATCTATATCACCGGTTATAAGCACATCCGCTCCGCCGTGAACAGCCGCATCTATTACGCTGCGTCCCGATCCGGGAGACACGGCAACCGTATGTATCATGGACTTGTGATCTCCATAGACCCTAACATAGGGCAGTTCAAATCTCTCCTTGACCAGTTCAGAATAATCAAAAAGAGTCATTGCCTCATCCATAAGAGAGCCTATCCTGCCTATGCCGTAATTGGGATCTGTCTGTCCGTCCACGGGACAGGGATCCAAGGCTATGGTATGCTGTAATCCCAGCCTCTCCTCAGCCAAAAAGCCCATCTTGTGAATGTCAAAATTTGTGTGCATGGCGAAGCACGCCACCTTGGACTCGATCATATCTATGATCCGTCTACCCACAAAATTTCCGGCAGTGACTCTGTTTATGGATCTAAAGATAATGGGATGATGTGTAAGTATGAGATCCGCCCCATTTTCGCAGGCTGCTGCCACCACTTCATCAGTGGCATCCAAAGCCACATACACCTTTTTTATATCCCAGTCATCATCTCCCACTAAAAGCCCCACATTATCCCAGTCCAGGGCATCTGTGGAAGGAGCCACCTGTTCAAAAAATTCTATCAGTTCATATAGCTTCATACGCGCCCCCTGTTTAGTGCGGTGTATATTTTTACATCATCCTTAAAAAAGTTATCCGCAAGCTCTATCTCGCCGGAAAAAACCTCCGTGGCAGGGCCTGTCATATAGACCCGGTTTTTCTCACTGTCATAGTGGATGCTTAAGGTCCCGCCTAAAAGTTCCACCTCCACAGTGTCCTCGGTAAGTCCTCCCTGTATTGCCGCGACTGCCGTGGCACAGGCACCGGTACCGCAGGCCAATGTCTCTCCGCTGCCCCGCTCCCACACTCTCATGCGTATATGGGTACGGTCAATGATATTGGCAAATTCCGTATTGATCCTCTTGGGAAAGGTGGAATGATTTTCAAATCTCGGTCCAATGGATGTCAGATCAAGCTGTCTGATATCCTCCTCCATAAAGGTGACGCAGTGGGGATTACCCATGGATATGCAGTATACCTTATATATCCTTCCATCCACTTCCATTGCCTCACCAAGCATCTCTTTTTCAGGGTATATCACAGGTATCTGTCTTACATCAAATACAGGCTCTCCCATGTCCACCCTGACAGAAGCCACCTTGCCCTCCGAAACCTCAAGCTGAAGCTCTTTGATCCCTGCAAGGGTCTCTATGGAAAGGCTGGTCTTATCCGTAAGACCGTGGTCGTAGACATATTTTCCCACACAGCGGATACCGTTGCCGCACATCTCGCCCCGGCTTCCGTCGGCATTGTACATGCTCATGGTAAAATCAGCCGCCTGTGAGGGCTCTATCAGTATGAGTCCGTCAGAGCCTATCCCAAAATGTCTGTCGCTTAAAAAGACGGCAGCCTCGCTGGGATCCTCCACCTTTTCTTTGGTGGCATCCACATAGACATAGTCATTACCGCAGCCATGCATTTTTGTAAATTTCATATCTTACCCCCATATATGCATCTGATACTTTTAACTATTCATAAACAACATACACCTTGGTCACTGATGCAGAAACTTCCGTATCAGGATTGGTAGCTGTATAAGTCACCTTGTACTCTCCCCCCTGGGTAAAGGTGTAGTCGCAGCTTCCGTCTGTTATGGCAGGAGTCTCTGTGGTGCCGTCAGGAAGTGTAACAGTGATCACTATGGATGAAGTCACATCCTCACCCTCATGGGTGGCAGCGCTGATATCAAACATAAGATCATCATTGTCATCTATATCGTATTCCGCTTCTTCAAAATCACCGCTTATGACAGGAGCACCGGAATCCGTCACTTCGACCCTCATCCTCCGCACTGTTATCTTGGAATTGTGAGGGTTTTTAACCTTATACTTAACTATGTAGTCCCCAGCCTCTTCAAAGGTATAGCTGGATGAAGAAAGCTTTTTGTACTTGGTCTTACCGGGCAGCTTCACATAGACCTGGGTGGACTTTCTGAGATTTGTGCCATCCACAGTCTGTACCGTAAGGTCCTTTTTCAGGTTGTACTTTGTGCCTATTTCAAGTTCTAAAGGAGACTTGTAGCCAGTGATCTTTGCCTTGCTCTTGTCCACCACCTTTACCTTAACGGATTTCTTGGACTGGTGACCCAAAGCATCTGTCACACTGTAGGTTATCTTATAGGTGCCAAGCTTTTTGGTATTGACCTTTCCCTTGACCTTTACATCATCACTGATATCTCCGCCGCCTGAATCATATGCCAAAACTGCGGTTTTGTAATTGGATTTTTTCCCATAAGCCACTTCGGTCTGGATATTCTTGGTATCTATTTTTGGACGCAGTGCTTTGTAGGGATTGGCAGGATTAGGATCCGTGGGATCCCAGCCCCCTCTGGTTGCCTCGGAGACCTTTATGGTCTTGGGCTTGCCCAAAGGATCGTCATCTGCCGTTCCGGAAAAGATGGTGATTGGAGTGCCGGAGGAGATATTGTCATATATCCACTTGGCATCCGCCACCGTAAGTCTGACGCAGCCGTGGCTGGCTGCGGTGCCCAGCTTGTTGTACTGCACCGTGGACTGTGAGTCCAGATCATAGCTGTAATACCATACGGAGTGGAAAAGCACATGGCCTGTAATACGGGTGCAATACTGACCATAGCAGGGTCCGTCCAAGACCTGCCAGCGGTACTTCTGACCTGCGGAATAATTCCCAAGAGGTGTATTGCTGCCCCCGGTGGAGCAGGTCATTGCCTTAACTGCCTTGCCTGAGGAATTGTAGATGGTGACCACATTGGTAGCCCGATTTATACGGATCTTATATCCGGCTGCCTCTGCAGTCATGGCACTTTCAGGCATAACTCCCACAAGTCCCAACACCATAACCATCATCATAATGATACTTAAAAATCTCTTAATGCTCCTCATAACAAACTCCTTGGTGTGTAAATTTTCGGGTCATTTCACCAGCTCTGTGTAAATGCCAAAAGCGAAAAAGCCATAAGCTGCTGTGCCAGATAATAGCTGACGTGATTAACTAT
This sequence comes from uncultured Lachnospiraceae bacterium, assembly GCA_946630825.1. Lineage (GTDB taxonomy): Bacteria > Bacillota > Clostridia > Lachnospirales > Lachnospiraceae > JAILEN01. The sequence goes on along the minus strand of CAMOZG010000086.1, from coordinate 4,993 downwards.
AACATAATGAGGTTTATTTCCTGCCCGCCCAAAATACATGGGAGCCAGGGTCATATCCGATACAAAAAATGCAAGTCCCCCTGCCGCCAACGCAGTAGCCACAGGCATGATCACATATCCCAAAGTGGGAAGCATGGCAGGGTCATACACCCCGGTGGCTGCAAAGGCTTCATTGTAAGCCGCCTCTGCCGCTTTTATGTACACACTCATGCCCCTCCACAGTCCCCATGCCAGCATGGAATCCAGGGATAAAAGTCCTACATAAAGGGACACCTGACCGGTATACCGTCCAAAGTGAAGACCAAGTCGTCTGCCGCCAAATCCTGTGATCAGGGCAAAAGCTACTGCTGCAAGGATGGGTATGATAAGGTACTTTTTTTCCACCAGATATGATATCTGTAAAATAGCCAAAATATTGCAGATGTGGTCTATCCCGAAACAGAGGATCCCAAGGCGCATACACCTTTCCTTTTTTCCCGTCAGAATATGAGCCTGACCCAGCCACAGATCCCCCAGCATTCCAAAGATAAGACCTATGACGATAAGCCACCTGAAAAGCCTCTCACCTGTGATCCCGTTGCCGTCATATACGCTGCCTCTGAAAATATTGGCAAGGATGGCAATACCTATAATGCAGGCTGTAGCACAGGTCTTTAGGATAACATCTAATTTTGAATACCCCTCTATCCGCACCAGCATGAACCAGATGGCAAGCACCCACAGTGCCAGTGTGAGGAGATTGATAATTGTAATCATAGTATTTCCTTTTTAAAGATCCTAAATCTCGTGAATAAAGAGTCCGCTTCTAAGCTTCGGCTCAAACCAGGTGGACTTTGGAGGCATGAGTCTGCCTGCATCCGCCACCGCAAAAAGCTCTCCGATAGAGGTGGGATACATGGCAAAAGCAACCTTCATGTCGTCGTCACATCTTCGTTTCAGCTCCTTAAGCCCCCTGATGCCTCCTATGAAATCTATGCGGTCATCAGTGGTAGGATCCTTTATGCCAAGTATGGGAGAAAGGACCTGTGACTGCAAAAGCGCCACATCCAGCCCCTCTACGGGATCATCAGTTTTTACCTTGTCCAAAAATTCATAGAGATACCATCTCCCACTTAAATATACGACAAAACTCCCCTTTTTTTTCGGGGAGAGAATATCTTCGGATTCATCTTTTAGAGCTGCCACCTGAGAAAGCTCCTTTAAAAACTCCTCCTCGCTTTTTCCTGCCAGATCCTCCACCACTCTGTTGTAGTCTAAAATGGCAAGTTCCTGCTCAGGGAAAAGCACCGACAAAAAGAAGTTAAATTCCTCCTCACCGGTATATCCGGGATGCTCTTTTCTTCGCTTTTGTCCCACCTTGACAGCCGACGCTGCCCGGTGATGTCCGTCAGCTATGTATATGCTGTCGGTCTTAGAAAAGCTTTCTCTTATGATATCTATATCCTTTGGATCATCCACTACCCACACCTGATGCACCACACCGTCATCAGCGGTGATATCATACTCAGGGGTGCCTTCGGTGATCCGGGCTGTCAGGGCATCTATATCCTCCCTGTTTCTGTATGCCAGAAAGATGGGGCCTGTCTGGGCTCCCACCTCATCCACATGGCGGATACGGTCCTTTTCCTTTTCAGCTCTGGTATTCTCGTGTTTTTTTATGGTGCCATTTTCATAGTCATCTATGGAGGCACACGCCACTATACCTGTCTGTGACCTGCCATCCATTATGAGCCGGTATATATAATAGCAGGGTGACTTCTCACGTATGAAGTAGCCCTCGGACACCCACTGCCACAAAAGGTCATGAGCCTTTTTATACACCTGATCCGAATATGTATCCACCGAATCGTCAAAATTGGTTTCGGCACGGTCAATTCTTAAAAAACTGTGAGGCTTAAACTTAACCTCATGGCAGGCCTCTGCCCTGTTGTAAACATCATAGGGCAAAGCTGCTATCTCACCGACATATTTTTTGTCCGGCCGGATAGCCTCAAAGGGTCTTATAGTTGCCATAATCCACCTCTTTTTCTATATGGTTTAGGATCAAAGTCCGGTCTTTACCACATGCACTCCACGGCACTCCTCTATAGCAAGCAGATTGTCTATGACTTCCTGGGTGAGAGGTCCGTCCAGATCCAGAAGGGCATATGCCCAGTCTCCCTTGGACTTGTTGTTCATGTCGGCTATGTTGATCCCGGCATCACCGATAACTGAGGTGTACTTTCCGATCACGCCCTTGGAATTGACATGTAAAAATCCCACACGGCTTACAGTCTGGCACACACCCAGATCACAGTCGGGGTAATTTACACTGTGATGGATATTGCCGTTTTCCAGATAGTCCATCACCTCATCAACTGCCATTACCGCACAGTTATCCTCAGCCTCCTCGGTGGATGCTCCAAGATGGGGAAGTACGATCACTCCATCCTTTCCGGCTGTGGTGGGGTTGGCAAAATCAGAGACATAGTGACGTACCCTGCCTGAGGCAATGCCATCCAAAACTGCCTTTTCGTCCACTAAAAGATCTCTGGCAAAGTTTAAAATAACCACGCCCCTCTTCATCTGCTCAATGGCACTGCGGTTTATCATTTCCTTTGTGCTGTCCAAAAGAGGTACGTGCACTGTTATGAAATCACATTCACGGTATATCTCGGATAAGTCATTGATGTGACGTACACTGCGGCTTAAGTTCCAGGCTGCATTTACCGAAATATAGGGATCGTATCCGTATACCTCCATGCCCAGATGGGTGGCTGCATTTGCCACCTTTACGCCTATGGCACCCAGTCCTATCACACCCAGCTTTTTACCTGCTATCTCTGTGCCTGCAAATTCCTTTTTTGCCTTTTCCATATTCTTTGCAATATCAGGATCCGAAGCATTTTCCTGTACCCATTTGGCTCCGCCTATTATGTCCCTGGATGCTAAAAGCATACCGGCAAATACCAGCTCCTTTACTCCGTTTGCATTGGCACCGGGGGTATTGAATACAACTATGCCTCTTTTTGCACACTCATCCAAAGGGATGTTGTTTACACCGGCACCGGCACGGGCTATGCACTTAAGGCTCTTTGGCAGCTCCATGTCGTGCATTTTTGCTGAACGCACTAAGATGGCATCAGCCTCATTTATATCCTTTGTCTCCTTGAAATTGGTTTTAAAATTGTGTATGCCCTTGTTTGAGATGGGGTTCAGGCAATGATAATTAAACATTATTTCCTCCTATGGTTTTACTTGTTTTTCTTTTCAAAATCATCCATGAATTCCACCAGCTTTTCCACACCCTCCAAAGGCATGGCATTGTAGATGGATGCACGCATTCCGCCTACGGTGCGGTGACCCTTAAGATTTAAAAAGCCTGCACCGGTAGCTTCGGCTATGAACTTTTTGTCCATATCCTCATCACCGGTAATAAAGGGTACATTCATAAGCGATCTGTCCTCTGCTCTTACTGTCCCTTTGAAAAGCTCGGACTTATCCAAAAAGTCATAGAGGATGGCTGCCTTACGCTCGTTGTGAGCCTTCATGCCCGAAAGTCCACCCATGCGCTTGATCCAGCCAAAGACCAGTCCGCAGATGTAGATGCCATAGCAGGGAGGTGTATTGTAAAGGCTGTCATTGTCTGCCTGGGTCTTCCACTTAAGCATGGTGGGTGTGCCGGGTAAAACATCATCCCTGATGAGATCCTCACGGATAATGGAGATCACCACTCCCGCAGGCCCGATATTTTTCTGGACTCCGCCGTAGATCACACCGTACTTTGTCACATCCACAGGCTCGGATAAAAAGCAGGAGGAAACATCCGCCACCAGATCCTTGCCCTTTGTATTGGGAAGGCTCTTAAACTTTGTCCCGTAGATGGTATTGTTCTCGCAGATATATACATAGTCCATATCATCAGTTATAGGCAGATCGCTCACATCAGGGATGTAGGAAAAAGTCTTGTCAGCAGAGCTGGCAAGCTCCACTGCTTCACCGTACATGGCTGCCTCCTGATAAGCCTTTTTCGCCCACTGGCCTGTAATGATGTAACCGGCCTTTTTATTTTTCATCAGGTTCATAGGCACTGCCGCGAACTGCTGTGAAGCGCCTCCCTGTAAGAAAAGCACCTTGTAATTGTCGGGTATCCCCATCAGATCCCTTAGATCCTGCTCAGCTGTCTTGATGATGTCGTCAAAAACCTTGGACCTGTGTGACATCTCCATGACACTCATTCCCGAACCACGGTAATCCATCATCTCGTCTGCTGCCTGGCGAAGTACCTCCTCGGGAAGCACTGCCGGTCCTGCCGAAAAATTGTACGCTCTGCTCATGATATTATTCCCTTCCTCATTTAAAAAAACACAATTGGAGTACATGCAAAACCACACATACCCCAATATCATACATTATTTTTGTGAAATTATCAACAAAGATTACAGCTTAGATGGATCATCTATAGCCTTAAGCCCCTTTGCCTTAAGTGCCCCCTCTGACCTTTCGGTGTGATGTACACGGAATATCATGTAGGCTGATGAGGCATCCTTCCCCAAGGATGAGTACATATACTCCACATTGACACCTGTCTGGGAGAAGTATTCCAAAAGCTTGGAAAGTCCCCCGGGAGTATCCGGTATCTCAAATGCCAGAACCTGTGTCATGGATGACACATAATCCGCATCCTTAAGCACCCCCGCTGCGGAAAAAGGATCATCAACTATGAGTCTGGCTATACCGAAGTCCTTGGTCTCCGCTAAGGACAGCGCACGGATATCAATCTGGTGATCCGCTAAGACCTTGGTCATGCCCTCCAATGTGCCGGGCTTGTTTTCCAAAAAAACAGAAATCTGATTTAACATATCGATCCCCCCTATATCTTACGATTGTCAATAACTCTGACTGCCTTGCCCTCGGATCTGGCTATGGACTTGGGTGCCACCAGAGTCACCTTTGCCTTGATACCCAGCATGGACTTTAAGCCGTCAGTAAGCTCCTTCTGCTTTGCCTCTAC
>CAMOZG010000085.1 GCA_946630825.1 uncultured Lachnospiraceae bacterium | reverse complement strand
TCCTCACCCATTCCCTCTACGCCGCCGAAATCATAGGGATCCTTGGGGATCTCTGTGCCAAAGGCTGCATTGATGGCATCTGTAATGCTTGTCTGATCCTTTTCGGAGAGACTCTGAGCCTTTTCACTCATGCCTGTATCTTCGTAGGTCTCCACATAAAGTCCCAGGATATAGCCCTTTGACTCGTCCTCATTATCATACCACATACCGCCTACATAGGCATCCATACCACTGGCAGTAAAAGCACTCTGGAGCTGGGTCACTATGTAGTCCGCCGCCGGATAGTCGTCCTCGGTCACCTTGTCAAACTCATAGTAAAATACCCTCTCGTCCTTATCAAAGCCTTTCTTCAGGTTGTCAGGTACCTCCTCAATGGATTTCAAATGTACCTTTTTCTGATTGGCAGCGGTATATTTTACTCCGTCAGCCGCGGGCAGGGCACTTGTATCCCAGTCATGTCCCTGCATGGCAGAGGCATCATTCATATTGAAGTTTTTGTAGCTAGGACCGCTGCCTGCATCTGAGTAAACATCCGTATGATACCATTTCCCGTCATCAAGCTGCACCAGATCCCAGGAGTGATAGTCATTGTGAACTATATGGCAGTCCATACCCAGCATATTCATAAACAGCCTGAAGGTGGTTGCATAGCCCACACAGACTGCATTTCTTGACTTAAGGACTCCGTGGGGAGTATAGTCATCTCCTCCCCTTTGGCTGGGCAAGGACACGGTGGTACTCTGACCCTGACCTATATTTTTTACCATCCATTTGTAGATAGCCTCTTCCTTTTCAAAGTCCGTCATGCCATCCTTGATCTCGGAATCTAAAACTTCCTTTGCCATCTTAAGGGTCTCTGCATCCTCTTTGGACAACCCGCTCTCGTCACCGGAGATGTATGCATCAGAGATCTGCTTTGTGCTTTTTATCTCATACTGCTCTCCCACCTTAAAGCCGTCCTCCTGATAGGTATTGGACTGTTCCAAGGCTTCGGCTTCTTTTTTCTGCTGATCCGCCACATAATCCGTCACCCTCCGGCTGGTATACACCTGGTATCCCTGGATCCCTATGCTTCCTGCTAAAAGCAGGGTTATTATTACAGGCAGCACCGGGCGGCGCTGCTTTTTTTCAGCTTCCTTTTTATAGCTTTTCTTTGAGGTGTTTGCTTCAGTATACTTTTCCATGTCCTTCCTTTCCCAGTACGAATCACGGCGGTTATTAAGTTCAGAACCCAGCTCGAATCCGCTTCGCTACTTAAATCGTACTAACTGTAATATTGACTGTAGTACAGTTTAGCATATCTTCCATTCTTTTTCAAGAGTTCTCTGTGAGTGCCCTGTTCTAATATCTGTCCGTTTTCCATATAAAGGATCTTGTCCGCATCCAAAATGGTTGAAAGCCTGTGTGCCACCACAAAAGAGGTGCGCCCCTCCATCATCTTGTGAAACGCAGCCTGTATCATCTGCTCCGTCCTGGTATCAATGGAGGATGTAGCTTCGTCCAATATCAGCATAGGGGGCATGGCAAGCATCAGTCTGGTAATACAAAGCATCTGCCTTTGTCCGAAGGAAAGTCTTTTCCCCTCCTCTCCTATTACCGTGTCATATCTTCGTCTCATTCTTCGTACAAAATCGTGGGCGCGGGATCTCTTTGCCGCCGCCACTATGTCATCATCCGTGGCTTCGGGATTTGCCATCAGCATATTTTCCTTTATGGTGCCACTTTTAAGCCAGGTATCCTGCAGCACCATGCCATAGCAGCTTCGGACAAAGGATAGGGGCATATCCCTGATATCCACCCCGTCCAAAAGTATGGCTCCCTCATTTACATCATAGAACCTCATCAAAAGATTTATGAGAGTGGTCTTTCCCGCACCTGTGGGTCCCACTATGGCAACCCGCTCTCCGGGAGCCACATCCAGATTTACATTCTGCATCAGGGGCTTTTTGCTGTCGTACGAAAAGCTTACGTTTTTAAATTCTATTCTTCCTGCCACAGGCTTATGGGGCAGCGATCCCTCGTCCTTCTCTATGGGGGAGTCAATGATCTCAAAAAGTCTGCCTGCACACACTATGGCATTTTGCATCTCGGTGATGACTCCGGTGATCTCGTTAAAGGGCTTGGTGTATTCCCTGGCATAGCCTAAAAATGAGGTGACGGCACCTACGGTTATACCTCCCGACACCGCCAGAAGTGCCCCTGCCACTGCCACCGCCGCATATATGAGGCTGTTCACAAATCGAGTGGAGGGATTTACGGTGGATGAATAAAAAGTTGCCAGAAAAGCACTGCGCTTGTGATTTTCATTAAGCTCTAAAAATCTATCCGTGACCTCCTCCATGCAGTCGAGCCTCACTAAAAGCCTCTGACCTGAAACCGTCTCATCCACATAGTCAGTAAGGGCTGACCTGTCTGTCGCCATCTGGAGAAAATATTTTTTTATCCTGGATGAAATAAAAGCCGCCACCGCCATGGACATGGGAGTCAGGGCTATCACCAAAAGGGCTATGCCCCTGTGAATTTTCAGCATGAAAACTATGGTGCAAAATATTGTAAGCACCCCGGTAAATGCCTGGGTAAATCCCAAAAGCAGTCCGTCGGAAAAGCTGTCGGCATCATTTACTATCCTGCTGACGTAATCTCCCTTAAGTACCGTATCAAGCTTTTTTAAGGGCAGATGGGTCATCTTGTAAAAGGCATCCTCCCTGAGCTTTTTTGTCACCCGGTAAACTATCCGGTTGTTATTGTAATTCATCAAAAGCTGACACAGAGCTGTGGTTAAAATGGCAGCACACATTTTCCCTATGGCAGATGTGAGAGCATCTTTATCCACCATGTGGGCTCCCACCAATGCATCCACCGCGTCACCTAAATACACCGGTATCAGAAGTGTGGACACCACCACCCCCACTGCTAAGATCAGAGTGAGAAAGATGGCTGCCCCATGGGGCTTAAGTTCCTGTATTATCCTTCTCATGTCTCATCCTCCTCAGGAAACTGTGCGTGATATATCTCCCTGTATACTTCGGAGTCTGACATCAGCTCATCATGGGTACCGTATCCCGCCATGGATCCGTCCTCCATTACTAAAATGTGGGCGGCATTGCGGCAGGAGGATGCCCTCTGGGATATGATCACCACCGCCGGATGCCAGGGCAGCTTTGAGAGATTATCAAGAAGCCTGCGCTCCGTCCCCAGATCCAGGGCACTGGAACTGTCATCCAGCATAAGGATATCAGGCTGCTTCATAAGAGCCCGGGCAATGGTAAGCCTCTGTCTTTGTCCGCCGGAAAAGTTGGTGCCGCCTCTTTGCACCTTTTCATCTATCCCATTTTCCTTTTTCATCACAAATTCCAGGCTGCATGAGGCTTCAAGTGCCATATTTATCACATCATCTCCTGCGTCCCTTTTTGCCATGGTAAGATTGGATCTGATGGTACCCGAAAAAAGCCGGGCATGCTGGGGCACTGAGGATACAATAGAAGAAAGCTCGCTGTCACTGTAGCTTTTTACATCCCTGCCTTTTATTTTCACAAGCCCCTTATCCACGTCAAAAAGATGCTCCGCAAGGGATATGAGGGTGGACTTTCCCGAACCTGTGGATCCCACCACTCCCAGGGTCTCACCCGCCTTTAGGGAAAAGCTGATTTCCTCTATTGCCGCCTCGTTTTCTCCCGGATAGGTAAAGGTCACATCCTTAAATTCAAGCACCGGCACATCCTTGGATACGTCCACATTTTTATCATCCGAAAAGCTTCTCTTTTCCGGCTCTGTCTCCATTACAGCGCGGATCCTTGCGGCAGATGCAAAGGCTCTGGTCAAAAGCAAAATAAAGTTTGCCAGCTTTAAAAGCTCCACCAATATCTGTGACATATAATTTGCAAGTGCCACCACATCTCCCTGGCTTAGCCTCCCGGTATCCACCATATCGTAGGAATACCACAGCAGCACCGCCAGTCCCAGATTTACTATCAGATAGGTCAGAGGATTTGTCCATGCGGATATATGACCTGCCCTGATCTGGGTCCTATACATATCCCCGGTCTTTTCATTGAAGCCCTCTACCTCGTCTGCTTCCCTGCCAAAGGCTCTGATCACTCTCACTCCCTCTATATTTTCTCCAACTATAAGAAGCAGCTTCTCCAGTTTTTTTCCTATGTCGGAAAAAATGGGAAGGGTGGATCTCATGATCAGATATACCACCAGAGACAGTCCTCCTATTACAGCCGCAAAAATAAGAGTCGAGCCCTTATCCACCACTCCTGCCATAATAAGGGCACCAAAGACTATAAAGGGAGAACGCAAAAAAAGGCGCAAAAACATATTGATCCCGTTTTGCACCTGCAAAAGATCCGAAGTCATCCTGGTCACCATGACGGATGTGCCCATGCTCTCCATGGTCTCGGGAGAAAATGAGGTCACATGACGGTACATATCTTCACGCATAGCGGTGGCAGCATACACCGCCGCCCTTGCCGCATAATACTGGGCGGTTATCGCCATCACAAGCCCCGTCACCGCCAGCACCACAAGTATGAGGCAGGAGCGCATCACATACCGGCGATCCCCGGCAGCGATACCCACATCTATCATGTCACGGACAACAAGAGGCACCAACAGTTCAAAAATTGCCTCAAGCATTTTGAAAAGTGGTGCCAGTATACTCTCTTTTTTATAGTCTTTAAGATATTTTATACAAAAATCCATTATTCAGAAAGATCTACCTCATCTCCCTCAAGAACCTTGTCAGTTACGTCTGTGCCCTCAGAGGAAGCAGGTGCTCCGTTGGAAAATCTCTCATTAAACTCTACCTTTGCCCAGGCTTTTTCATCCACGGTCCAGGTGATCTCTTCTTTCCAGCCATCAATTATATCCTGGTAGTAATCATTTATCTTTTCTGACTTTAAGGATTCCCTTTTTGACTCGGTAGCTTCCTTGTCATATTTTTTGTCCAGACGTATCACATAGTATCCGTCATCAGTCTCGATCACGGATGACATCTCGCCTTCACTGAGCTTCTTGGCAGCCTTGATAACCGCTTCATCCATCCCGCCATCTTCTGCGGGATCTGCTGCTGTGGTGTAGCTGTATGTCTCAGGCTCCACATCTGAAAGAGCCGCTGCCTCGTCAAAATTGGCTGCGTCTGCTGCCACATCAGCCTTGGTCTTGGCCTGGGCTGCTTCATCATCTTCCTTTTTAGACTCGCCGTTTTCGATATCCTCTATGGCGTCAGTCACTGCATCTGCCGTTACGGAAGCCGGATTGTCATCCTCTCCCTTGTCGAAAAACAGATATGAGAAGGTACTCTGCTTTGCTTCCTTATCTGTGACCTCTACCTCTCCCTCGGCATCCTTTTCTATAGCCTCCTGGACTCTCATGGCATAGGTCCTGTCAGTGAGAAGCTTGGTCACATACTCCTCTGTAGCTCCCAACTGCTCAATGGCAGCCCCGGAATTGGCAGCCATAAATGCCTTTACTGCCTCAGAAATAGCAGTCTCATCCTCACTGCTTACACTTACGTCATAATCCCCTGCATGCTGGGTGGATACATACCAGGTCTCCATCTCCTCAAGCACGGACTTCTTGGTATCGTCCTCCATGGTGGAACCTGAACCGGAAAGATCCTCGGTCCACATATCGGCTCCCATATAGCTTCCGTAGTACATATCGTAAAGAGCCTGATTATATCTGGCGACGAAATTTCCGTATCCTAAACTTATGGTCTCAGTCTTATCTCCATTTGTAATGGTAACAAGAGTGGCAGAAGTATTGATCTTTCCACATCCGGTAAAAAGTATGGCGCCTGTAAGTCCCAGTGCCATAAGCTTTGTAAATCTCTTAAGTGACATTTCTAAAGTTCCTCCTAATTCATCCTATGGTCACCCACGACCACATAAGCCTAAATATTATACTATTTCAAATCCGTTTCTACAAGGGTTTCATTTAAAAATCCCACAAAATCCATCATAAACTCCAGCCGATCCTTCTTTTTCACTGTGTTGTTTTTGCCGAAATCCACAGTAAAATAGGGTGTTTGGGGGTCATATCTGAAATCTGCAATGGGTGAATATTTTTTCAGCACCTCCGGTATCATCTCCGGTTTTATCCTGGCATTTGAAAGCAGGTTTAAAGTCACCACATCTCCCCGCTGCCTGATCTCCGAAAAATACGCCCTGTGAGCCTCGAACCTAAGCCGGGATACTGCCAAAAGATTGGCTACGGACTTGGGAGGATCCCCGAACCTGTCTGTAAGCTCGTCGATCATATCATCTTCCTCCTGCACCGTCTCTATGGCTGATATCCTCTTATAGATATCCAGTTTCTGCTCCTCACCCCGGATGTAACCCTCCGGGATAAAGGCATCCAGATCCAGATCCACAGTGGTGGTAAAGGAGGTATCCTTATTCTCTCCCTTTTCCTTTGACACCGCCTCGGACAAAAGCTTGCAGTACAGGTCATATCCCACCGCATCCATGTGACCGTGCTGTTCGGCTCCCAGCAGATTTCCGGCACCTCTGATCTCCAGATCCCTCATGGCTATCTTAAAGCCGCTTCCAAGATCCGTAAATTCCCTTATGGCGGAGAGCCTCTTTTCTGCCACCTCTTTTAACACCTTGTCCCTCTTATACATCAAAAAGGCATAGGCGCTCCGATTGCTGCGCCCCACCCGTCCCCTGAGCTGATAGAGCTGGGACAGTCCGAATTTGTCAGCGTCATGGATGATGATGGTATTTACATTGGAGATATCAAGTCCGATCTCAATGATGGTGGTGGTCACTAAGATATCTATTTCCTGATTTAAAAAGTCCTTCATGATGTCTTCAAGTCTGCTCTCCGACATCCTGCCGTGAGCATATGCCACCTCCGCATCAGGCACCAGGCTTTTTATCCTGGCAGTCATATCCGCTATGCTTTTAATGGAGTTGATCACATAGTAGACCTGACCGCCTCTGGCAAGCTCCCGCTCTATGGCCTCTCTGACCATCTCCTCATTTTGTTCAAACACAAAGGTCTGTATGGGCATCCGATCCCTGGGAGCCTCGTCAAGTATACTCATGTCCCTGATACCAATTAGACTCATGTGCAGGGTCCTGGGTATGGGGGTTGCAGAAAGAGACAGTACATCCACGGTCTTTTTCATCTGCTTTATCTTTTCCTTGTGAGTCACCCCAAACCGCTGCTCCTCATCGATGATCAAAAGCCCCAGATCCTTAAATTCCACATCCTTGGACAGCACCCGGTGTGTGCCTATTACCACATCCACCTCGCCCTTTTTAAGACGCTTTACAGTCTCCTTATTTTTGGCAGGGGTGCAGAATCTGGACAGCATCTCCACCTCCACGGGATAGTCCTTCATCCTTTGGGAGAAAGTGGCGTAATGCTGCTGCGCCAGGATGGTGGTGGGACACAGATACACCACCTGCTTCCCCTCCTGTACCGCCTTAAATGCCGCCCGAAGCGCCACCTCCGTCTTGCCATAGCCCACATCACCGCAGATCAGCCTGTCCATGATGCCCTCGGACTCCATGTCTTTTTTCACATCCTCTATGGCAGCCATCTGGCCATCAGTCTCCTCATAGCCAAATGCCTCCTCAAACTCTTTCTGCCACACGGTGTCCTTTCCGTATACATATCCCCTTGACTGCTGCCTGATGGCATAGAGTTCCACCAGCTCCCTTGCCACCAGTCCCACTGCGGATCTGACTTTGGATTTGGTATTTGTCCACTCTGCAGTACCCAAAGATGAAAGCTTCGGCTTTTTCGATCCCACCGTACCGTACTTTGACAGCACATCCACAGCGGTGGCTGGGATGTAGAGATTCTCCCCCTTGGCATATTGGATCTTTAGGTAGTCCTTTTTAATGCCTGCCATATCCCGTTCCTCTATCCCGAGATACACCCCCAGACCGTAGTTTTCATGAACCACATAATCCCCGGTGGAAAGATCCCGAAAGGCGGTAATAGCCGACTCACCCTTGTATTTTTTCCTCTTCTTTTTTCTGGCTGTGCCGAATATGTCATTTTCGGAAATAGCCACAAACTGGCTGTCCGGCAGCACAAACCCATGGCGGATGGGAGCCGCCGTCACCATCACTGTCTTTGGCAAAAGCTTTTCATCATAGTTTTCGGAGTAAAATGCCTCTATCCCCTCGTCCCTTAGATTGTCAGCCAGCCGCATGCCTCTGGTCTTTGATGAGGAAAACAAAAGGATCCTGTATTTTTGTCTGTGATAAACCGACAGTTCCCTGACCAAAAGCTTTATATTATTCTGATATGACGTAACCGGTGAGGCATGAAGATAAAAATGAGCGGCGGGTCTAAGCTCCCCCCTTAGGGAGTCTATTCCCGACAAAAGCACCGTGGGAGACGTTGCCACCTTGGCTTTCACCTGCTCCACCGACAAAAGCATATCCGCAGATTTAGGCAGGGCATCCCCTCTTTCGATCCTTCTTATCATGCTTTCGGCAAACTCTTCAAAGAGGGCGTGTCCCCTCTCGGAAAGCCTGCCCGGCTCATCTATTATTATAAGAGTGTTTTCGTCAAGCTCATCTAAAAGGCTTTTGGTATCGGGACAAAAATAGGGAAGCAGTCTCTCCGCCTCCTGATAAAAAAGGTCGCTTCCCACACTGTCCTCCACATTGGAGACCAGTGTCTTAAGCCGGTATGCCTCTTCCGTGCGCATCTCGGCTCTCAGCTTCTCGTAGAGGGGATCCGCGTCTTTATGTATCCTCTCCAAGCCCTTTTTGATCTGGTCATCCGTAAGGATCAGCTCCCCCGCCGGATATATATAGCACTCCGTCAGGTTTTCCACTGACTTTTGGGACACGGGTTCAAAGCTTCTGATGGAGTCGATCTCATCTCCCCAGAATTCTATCCTCACGGGATCAGGCTCTGTCATGGAAAAAATATCCAGTATCCCGCCTCTGTTGGCAAACTCTCCGGGGGCTTCCACCTGGCTTACGGATTCGTAGCCGCATTTTATCAGCTCCCGGATTATCACATCCGGTGCCACCTCCATGTCATTTGTCAGATGGATGGTATTTTCCATGAAGCCCTTAAGCCCCGGAAATCTGTTGTGCAGTGCATCCACTGAGGTGAAAATGGCTCCCCCCTGACCGGAGGCTATCTGCCGAAGCGCCTCCATCCTCTCCCGGTCAATGGCATTGCTTCTGATATCCGACTGATAAAAAAGTATGTCCTTGGCAGGAAAAAGGCAGGCGTCCTCATCAAAAAAGAGATACTCCTGCATCAATTCCCGGGCTGCATCCTCACTGGCAGCCACATACACTATCTGGTCAAAATCCCCGGACAGGGCATATAAAAGCGCTGACTTGGCACCATCCACGCAACCCGTCAGTCCATAGACCTTTCTTTTTTCCTTAAGTCCCCTACGCAAGGTCCCTATTTCATCCAGGGATGAAAAGGGCTCCGTAAAAATCTGCATATCACTTCTTCCCGTTATATCTGTTCATGGCAGCATCTATATCACCTGATACTATAAGCCTCACCGCCTCAGGCACGTCGCTTATTGCCTCTGAAACTCTTTTTTTGTCATCTCCCTTAAGATGTCCAAGCACATGACCTATCATGTCCGTTCCCGGAGGGACTTTTCCCACGCCGATCCTGATCCGGGGAAAATCCTCTGTACCCAAATGGGCTATCAGGCTTTTTAATCCGTTATGCCCCCCTGCAGATCCGCTTCTTTTGATGCGGAGTCCTCCGCAGTCCTGCATCACGTCATCCACCAGCACCAGTACATTTCCGGGATCCACTCCGTAATAGGAAGCCAGGGGTCCCACTGCCTCTCCGCTGTTATTCATAAAGGTCTGGGGCTTTACGATTATCACCTTTTCCCCTGCTATTATCCCGGATCCAGTAATGGCATTTTTTTCTTTTTTTCTGATACTTATGTTATAGGCTTTTGCCACCGCATCTGCGGCATCAAATCCGGCATTGTGCCTGGTACCTCTGTAGCGCAGCCCCGGATTGCCCAATCCAGCGATCATATACATGGAATGTTCCT
>CAMOZG010000084.1 GCA_946630825.1 uncultured Lachnospiraceae bacterium | reverse complement strand
GAAAGGATCAACAGCAAAAAGATCGAGGAGCTTAATATTGCCAGGCAGCGTCAGGAATATGAATCCAAAATACTTTTGCAGAAAAAAGAGTCGGCAGATGAGGCAAACAAGGCAAAGAGCCGGTTTTTGGCACAAATGTCACATGAGATCAGGACTCCCATAAATACTGTTTTGGGCATGAACGAAATGATACTTAGGGAGAGTAAGGATGATGACATTTTAGACTATGCCGCAAGTATCAAGGCAGCCGGGAAAATGCTTCTGGCACTTATCAATTCCATTTTGGATTTTTCCAAGATAGAGGATGGCAAGATGGAGCTTGTGCCCGTGGAATACGAAGTGGCGCCAATGATAAATGAACTCGTGACCGGCATAGCAGAAAGAGCCGTAGCAAAGGATCTGAGGCTTGATGTGGAAGTGGATGGGACGATCCCAAGAAAGCTTATAGGTGATGATGTACGGATATCCCAGGTGATAACCAATCTTTTGACCAATGCGGTAAAGTATACGGAAAACGGAGGAGTAAAATTTGTCGTAAAGGATGGAGGCAGTGATGGCGAAAGTGCAAAGCTGGCTGTGACGGTTTCGGATACCGGCATTGGGATCCGCAAGGAGGATATGGATCGGCTTTTCGAGTCATTTGAGAGGCTTGATACCGTAAGAAACAGAAATATCGAGGGCACGGGTCTTGGCATATCCATAGTGACAAAGCTTCTTGATATGATGGGTTCAAAGCTTGAGATAGAAAGTGAATACGGCAAGGGCAGCACCTTTTCCTTTGTTATAGAACAAAAGATCGCAGACCCCACCCCCATAGGAGATTATGATAAGCTTGTCTCCGAAATGGTCAGAAAGCGTGACAATGAAGATACCATAAGTGTTCCAAATGCCGTGATCCTTGTGGTGGATGACAATGAGATGAATCTTAAGGTGGCAAGGAATCTTTTGAAGCTTTTTGACATCACTCCCGATCTGGTCTCCTCCGGGGAAAAAGCAATAGAGATGGTATCCCAAAAGACCTATGACATAATTCTTTTGGATCACATGATGCCAAAGATGGACGGAATAGAAACTCTTAATGAGATGAAAAACAAGTCTCTTATTACAAAGGAGACCACTGTGATAGCCCTTACTGCAAATGCTGTGGTGGGCTCAAGGGAGTTTTATTTAAAAAGCGGCTTTGACGACTATATTTCAAAGCCCATAGAGATGGGAGTGCTAAAGGAAAAGCTTACGGAGTATCTGCCAAGGAGTGCTTATGAGGTATCATCTGTGAAGCCTTCATCCAAAGAAGAAGGTTCCCAAAAAGCGGAGCAGTCCCGGGAGGTTTTTGAGTATTATCCCACTGAAGAAAAAACAGACGGATACGATATGGAAAAGCTTACCCTTGCAGGAATAAATACAGAGGCAGGGCTTCACTACTGTGTGGATGATCTGGATATGTATTTTGAGATCCTGTCAGATTTTGTGGAGGATCACGATAAAAAAGCCGGCAGCCTGAATGAGTTTTTAGATCAGGAAAATTTGCATGATTATCAGGTGCTTATCCACGCCCTTAAAAACAATGCCAGAACCATTGGGGCAGATGAGCTTGCGGATCTGTCACTGGAGCTTGAAAAGGCAGCAGAGGCAAATGACATCTCTGCCGTAAGGCTTAAGCATGAAGCTGCCATGGAAGTATATAGAAATTTGGTGCGGACTATAGCCGAATGTTGAAGATCCACAGAACATTGACAGAAAAAAACAGATATAGTAGATTAAGAACGGTTAAAAGAAACAGGGAGTGAAAAAAATGGCAGATTGGGTAATCGTAGTAGATGATGATGAAACAAATCTTAAGATGGCGGGTCACATCCTAAGCAAGGCAGGGATGCGGGTCACTGCCATCAAATCCGGTGAAGCTCTGATCAAATACTTAGAGGAAAAGGATGTACCGGATATGATCCTTTTGGATATAAAAATGCCCGGTATGGACGGCTTTGAGACCCTATCGAGGATCAAACAGATAAAGCGGGCAAAGGATGTTCCCGTGATCTTTCTGACGGCGGATGAAAAGGAGCAGACGGAAGCGGACGGGCTTACGGCAGGAGCGGTGGATTTTATCAAAAAGCCCTTTATGCCGGAGATACTTACCATCCGTGTCCGTCACATGATCGATCTGGATCGTCTGCAGCGAAATCTTGCCCACGAGGTGGAAAAGAAAACAAAGGAAAACGAGCGGCTTTTCATCCAGGTGGTATCTGCCTTGGCATCAGCCATTGACGCCAAGGATACCTATACCAACGGACATTCCTCAAGGGTGGCGGGGTATTCCAGAGAGATAGCCAGACGGTTTGGTTATAGTGGAAAGCAGCTTGAGGACGTATACATGATGGGGCTTTTGCATGACGTAGGAAAGATCGGCATACCGGATGCGGTCATCAATAAGCCCTCCAAGCTTACGGATGATGAGTATGATATTATAAAAAGTCACCCGGTAATGGGGGCAAGGATCCTTGGAAAGATAAAGGAGATGCCGGCTCTTCAGAGGGGAGCCAGATGGCACCATGAAAGATATGACGGAAAGGGTTATCCTGACGGGCTTTCGGGAGAGGATATCCCCGAAGAGGCAAGGATAATTGCCGTGGCGGATGCGTATGACGCCATGACAAGTCACAGAAGCTACAGGAAGCCTCTGCCCCAGGGGGTGGTCAGAGAAGAGATAGAAAACGGTATCGGAACACAATTTGATCCGGAATTTGCCAGGATCATGCTTGCTATGATAGACGAGGATGTGGAATACAAAATGAAGGAAGAATAATCTATGTCAGATGTGAAAAGCTCCAAAACAGATAGGGATAGAAGTGTCATACCTATTTTTGCTGTTGTTTCCGTAAGCTTTCTTTTGGCCATTTTTGTATCCATTATATCCCTGTTGATGCTGGCAAGGGAGAATACAAAGGAAATAGATACCATGCTTTCCTACCGGATATATGACCAGATATCCGGCAGCCTCAATGAACCCATTATAGTGGCAAAGACCATGGCGTGTGATGATTTTCTGGACACGTTTTTGGAGGAGGAAGCCTCCATGAGTGAGGAAGAGGCCATAGGGATCATGCAGAAATATTTAGGGGAATTAAAGGATGGACTGTCCTATGATTCCGCCTTTTTGGTGTCGGAAAAAAGCAGGCGCTACTACACCTATGAGGGGCTTAATAAGATCGTAGATCCCCAAAATGACAGTCATGATGTATGGTATTCTCTTTTTGTTGAAGCAGATCAGCCCTACGACCTTGATGTGGACAGTGATGAGATGAACCAGGATCAGTGGACTGTCTTTGTCAATGCCAGGGTCGAAAATGAAGACGGTGAGCTTTTGGGAGTATGCGGAGTGGGAGTGCAGATGACCAATCTGCAGGAGCTTTTCTTGGAATGTGAAAAGGAGTACGGAGTCAAGATCAACCTTGTGGATAACGAGGGCATGGTCCAGGTGGACACCCAGGACATAAATATAGAAAACTCATGGATCACTACAGAGGCCCTGGGGCAGCAAAAGCCGGATGAATACTACACCGAAACCTTGGATTCGGGGGAGTTTGTGGTCTCCAAATATGTGGAGTATCTGGGATGGTATCTGGTGGTACAGAGCAATCCCACCTCCATAAGCAGGGAGTTCATCCAGGTGATCGTCTTAAATATTTCCATGTTCCTTCTGGTGATGGTCATTTTGTTCTTTATGATAGCGGCAATTTTGATCAGGTCAAAAAGAGAACGGGAGGACAGGGAGAGGCTGCTTCTTATGTCAGAAAGGGCTCTGGCAGCAAGCGAGGCAAAATCCTCCTTCCTTTCAAATATGTCCCATGAGATCCGCACCCCCATAAATACGGTTTTGGGCATGAATGAAATGATCCTAAGGGAAGCGGAGGATGAAAAGATACTGGAATATTCCTCCAATATAAACAGTGCCGGAAGGACCCTTCTATTCTTGATCAACAGTATTTTGGATTTTTCCAAAATAGAAGAGGGGAAAATGGAGATAATACCCGGGGAATACGATACTGCCGCCATGATAAATAATCTGGTGGTGTCGGTTTTTGACAGGGCAAAGGAAAAGGACCTGGATTTTTATGCCGAAATAGATGAAAAGCTTCCGGTCAGATTGATAGGGGATGATGTGAGGCTGTCCCAGGTCATCATGAATATTCTTACAAATGCCGTGAAGTACACCAAAGAAGGCTTTGTGAGGCTGACTGTAAGGCTGAATGCCATGGATGAAAATGAGGCAGAGCTTTATGTGGCAGTGGAGGATTCAGGTATGGGTATCAGGGAGGAGGATCTCCCCAGGCTTTTTGAATCCTTTGAACGTCTGGATGAGGATAAAAACAGAAGCATAGAGGGGACGGGGCTTGGCATGACTATAGTCTCCAATCTCCTTAGGATGATGGACAGTGAGATCCATGTGGAAAGTGAGTATGGAAAGGGCTCTACCTTTTACTTTTCCATCCGTCAGAAAATCGCAGATGCCACACCCATTGGGGATTATAAAAAGAAAACTGATGTAAGCCGCAAAGAGAAGGATGGTGGATTTAGGGCGCCTGATGCAAAGGTGCTTGTGGTGGATGACAATAAAATGAATCTTAAGGTGGCAAAGAATCTTTTGGGATTATTTGGGATCACTCCGAAGCTTTTGGAATCCGGCAGGGAGGCAATAGAAGAGGTTAAAAAAGAGTCCTACCACATAATTCTTTTGGATCATATGATGCCGGAAATGGATGGCAAGGAAACCTTAAAGCTGATGAGAGAAGAGCAGCTTATTTCGGAGGACACAAAGGTGATAGCGCTTACTGCCAATGCCATTACAGGTGCCAGGGAACAGTATATGGAGGCAGGCTTTAATGATTACATCTCTAAACCAATAGAACTTTCGGAACTGGAGGATATTTTAAAGAAATGGCTGCCTGATACGGTTACAGGACAGACAGAGACCGGTGACGAATTGTTCGAATTCTATCCTGAAAAGGAAGCTTCATTTGATGCTTCGGATGATACGGAAGTGTTATTAAAAAAACTTAGCGCCATTGGCCTTGATACAGAGGCTGCCATGGGATATTTCAATGGAGATGCGGCCTTTTATGAGGAGATCCTGGGAGATTTTACGGCAGCATTTTCCGAGAGGAAAAAGGAACTGGATGAGTATTTTGCCGCAAAAAACTGGAAAGATTTTAAAGTGATCATTCATGCTGTAAAGAGCACCTCAAAAACCATAGGCGCCATGGAACTTTCAGACATGGCACTTAAGCTTGAGATGGGGGCGCAGCAGGAGGATGAAAAGCTGCTTTTGGAGGGATACCCTGCTTTTGCAACAGAGTATGAGAAAACGACAAAGAGCATAGAGGGGAGTATAAGTAAGGGTTAGAGGATTATGTGGATTATAAACTGTATTTTGCTTGTGATCGGTTCCGTGGCAGCGGTCATGGGCATAAGCTTTTATTGGAGAAATAAGGAAGCAGAGGGGTGGATGCGCCTGTATATCTGTGCCATGGGAGTTGGTGCAGCCATCTGGTGTATTACCTTTGGCATGATAGGTATTACAGAAAATCAAAAGATCTGTGATCCCATAAGGTCGGTGGGGATAGTGGCACTGACTGCTTTTCTTACCTCTGAGTTGTTTCTTGTGTCTGATGTTTCGGGGGCAAAAAGAGGTGTGATGACTGCTGCCAAGATCATTTCAGTGGTCGTATCCATTGTTGATGTCGCGGTATTCGGACGGTTTGGTATGGATATTTTTATAAGGGCTGACGGAAGGACAACCTGGTATGCGAATCCGGGATTTGAGACGAACCGAATATACCATTCCGTATACATTGCCATAATGTTTCTGTCGCTTTTAATTTTTGGTATAATCTGGCTGGTACGAAACAAGGTCAAGCGCCTCAAACATTTTTTGATACTGGCCTTTATTGCCAATTTTACCATGTTGTTTTTTGCCATACCTGACACCCTTCTTCCTGCTCTTGGTCATGAAGCAGTACCTACATCCGGGATCGGTGCCGCAGTCTGCGCCATAGTGATGTGGTATGGTGCCACTCAGCTTTCTTCCTTTGATATCCGTATGGGAAAGATCAAGGACAAGGTTTTTGACTTTATTGACGCAGGAGTGGTGGTATTTGACTTATCCGGCAGAGTGGCAGTTTCAAACCGCTATGCGGCGGAGCGGATACAGTACGGGAACAGAGGCGGTCATACACTTGATGAGCTGTTTTTGCTCGGGAGTAAGACGGCAGATGAGATATTAAAAAGCTCCGAGGATAAGATATATGCCGACAGATTTTGGAATAGGGATAAGACTCATGCCTATTCTGTTCGTATCAATGGTGCAAAGGACAACTTTGGCGAGGTTTTTTGCTATATGTGTGTCTTTGTGGATGTGACAGAGGAGGTGGAGGCGATCCAGAGATTCCAGATAGCCTCCGAGGCAAAAAGCCGTTTTCTGGCGCAGATGTCCCATGAGATCCGCACACCCATAAATGCGGTGCTGGGGATGAATGAGATGATCCTCCATAAGGAAAAGAATGAGGATATTTTAGAGTATTCCCAAGATATAGACTCCGCAGGCAAGACCCTCCTTACACTCATAAACAGCATTTTGGATTTTTCCAAGATCGAAGATGGAAAGATGGAGATTACCCCGGTAAAATACGGTACTGCTTCCTTTATCAATGACTTGGTAAATTCCGTGGATCAGCGTGCCAAGGTCAAGGGGATTGATTTTGAGGTGGATATAGATGAAAATATCCCCTGCACCCTCTTTGGAGACAATGTGCGTTTTTCCCAGGTGATAATGAATCTCCTCACCAACGCGGTAAAATACACGCCTCATGGTACGGTGACACTTACCATGAAGGTGGATAAAAAGGAAGAAAAGACCGTGACTCTCTATGTGTCTGTGCGTGATACGGGTATCGGTATAAAGGAGGAGGACAGGGAGGCGCTGTTTGAATCCTTTGAGAGGCTGGATGAGATCAGGAATCACAATATTGAGGGGACGGGCCTTGGTCTTTCCATTGTAAAAAGTCTTTTGGGACTTATGGGCAGCCGCCTTAAGGTGGAAAGTGTATATGGCAAGGGCTCCTGCTTCAGCTTTAAGCTGGATCAGGAAATTGTGGACGACACACCCATAGGTGATTACAGGCTCAGGCTTAAGGAAAGCTATGAAAATAAAGATGAGCAGGAGATCATAAGCGTACCCGGGGCAAGGATTCTGGTGGTGGATGACAATGACATGAACCGGAAGGTCTGCACCAATCTTTTGAAGCTTTTATCTGCCGGATATGATGCAGTATCCTCCGGCATGGAAGCCATAGAAATTATGAGAAAAAGCACCTATGATATCGTGCTCCTCGACCATATGATGCCTAAAATGGACGGCATAGAGACCATGGAAAAATTACGAGAAGAGGGCTTGGTACCAGAGCATACCGCCATCATTGCCCTTACGGCAAACGCAGTGGTGGGGGCAAGGGAGATGTACTTGTCTGCGGGATTTGATGATTATCTCTCCAAGCCCATTGGACTAAAGGAGCTGCAGGAGAAGCTTGTAAAATATCTTCCGGCAGAGGCATATAAAGAGGCGGAAACTACTGATGACGAGATATTCGAGTTTGAACCGGCGGAAGATATTGAGACCAAGCCGGATGGGGATGATGGTGCGGCACTTTCCCACCTTAGGGAAAATGGTATAGATGTGGATGCAGGGATAGGATATGCCGCAGGAGATATGGATTTTTACTTTGAGATCCTTCAGGATTTTTGTGACGGATATCCGGAAAAATCAAGACGGCTGACTGATTTTTATCGTGAAAGCGACCTGGAAAATTACAAGGTGCTTATCCATGCCATCAAAAGCAATGCAGCTTCCATAGGAGCAAAGGATCTGCAGGCCATGGCGGCGTCTTTGGAACAGGCGGCTTCGGAGGACAGGCCGGATCTCATCCAAAAGGACCATGAGGCATTTATGGAAAGGTATGAGGCTACAGTGGATCTCATCAGAGGGTGAGCCGCCTGCTTTCTTTATTTGACATAAAAAACCTACTTAATTATAATATTGTAGAAAGTGCTACACCAGAGGACGAAGGCTCGAAAATGATTAAGGGGAGGGTTAAAATGAGCAAAAACAAGTCAGACAAATCAGGCGAAATCGGATTTTTTTCATCTCTTGCATTCAAGATAGTTGTGGCGATATTCTTTGGCGGAGGACTCGCTGTCAGTATCATAGGTATCATGTCTATCTTGGATTCCAAAAAGACATTGGAGGATATCTACCAGAAATACACCATGAATATAGCAGAGACGGCATCAGCAGCAGTGGATGCCAGTATGCAGGCTACGGCAGATGCCATGATAAGCAGCGGTCAGCTTCAGATAGGGATCACATCTGTGGACATGGAAAACTACATGATCAACCTGCTGATAGAGGATGCGGATGCAAACCGGGATAGTGTCAAAGGTACATATGAGGATGCTCTCGGAGATATAACCTTAGAGGGTGTGGAAGGATCATATGCGTATTTTGTAAGCAAGGACGGGCTGATGATCTGGCACCCTACCACCGAAAAGATAGGAGAAAATGTAGAAAACGAAGCGGTAAAGGGCTTGGTGGAAAGACTCAAAGCCGGCGAGACCCCCGAGCAGATAGGTGAGGGAGCTGTGATATATGAGTATAAGGGGGCTCAAAAATTTGCAGGATATGCCTTTACCGCCGGTGGAAATATGGTCATAGTGACGGGTGATTATTCAAAGATAATGAAGCCCGTAACAATGCTGACACAAAAGATACTGATCGCCATGGTATTGGTCATTGTCTTTGCGGTGTGCTTCTTCTATGCCATCATCAAGCTTTTACTGAAGCCTCTCCATGATGTGGGGGATATCATAGACAATACCGCCAGGTTTGATTTTTCCCATACTGCAAAGGGTGGGACCTTAAGAAAGCGTAAGGATGAAATAGGAAAGATCGCAAATGCCGTGGGAGATATGCGGACCAATCTCCGGGAGATCGTGGGAGAGATCTCCGACACCGGGGACCGTATCACACAGAATGTGGATACACTGCGGCAGACTACTGACGATGTAAATTCCATGTGTTCCGACAACTCCGCCACCACCGAGGAACTGGCAGCATCAATGCAGGAGGCATCAGCAGTTACCGACACCATAAATACAAATATCCTGGATGTACAAAGTGAGGCAGGAAAGATCGGTGAGCTGGCAACTGATGGCACAAAGATGTCTGCCGACATACAAAAAAGAGCGGCTGATCTTAAGGCGGAGACTCAGGCAGCAGCGCAAAAGACACGGGATATGTACGATCAGGTGAGACAGCAGGCAGATACGGCGATTGAAAGCAGTAAGGTGGTAAACAAGATAAATGACCTGACAGAGACCATTATGGAGATTTCTTCCCAGACATCACTTCTGGCACTCAATGCTTCCATTGAGGCGGCACGTGCAGGTGAAGCCGGCAAGGGCTTTGCGGTAGTGGCAAGTGAGATCGGCAATCTGGCAAACGATACCTCCGCTGCCGTAGGAAATATCAATGACATAGTCGGAGAAGTAAACAATGCTGTGGCAAAAATGGCAGACTGCCTGGAGGAGACCACGGAGTTTCTTTCCGAAACTGTTTTGTCCGACTATGAAAAGTTTGAAGGTGTAAGCCTGCAGTACCAGGAGGACGCAGGATCCTTTGGTGACAGCATGGAGACCATAAAGAGTGGCGTGGACAATCTTGACAGTGCCATAAATGAGATCGCATCTTCCATTGGAGATATTACCCACACCGTCGGGGACTCCGCAAACGGTGTTTCAACCATAGCGGAAAAAACCACCGGAATAGTTTCGGGCACATCCGACGTGACAGAACGTGTATCCGACACCCGGGATGCGGTGTATACACTTGATGAGATAGTAAAGAGATTTCGGATGGAATAATAAGAATAAGACAGGGGACTTTGCTCCCCTGTTTTTTTATGTTACCAGTCTTTTTCCCCATTTAGGGATCAGGGCATCTAAAATGGCACATATAAGCCAGGAGAGTGAAAATACAGTTACCGCCTCA
>CAMOZG010000083.1 GCA_946630825.1 uncultured Lachnospiraceae bacterium | reverse complement strand
TTACGAATACTGTAACGACCACTTGTTTACCCACAGGCATGTAGAATAATTGAAGCCGGGCAAGCTTGCGGTATGTGGGATGGTTCGGTCGGGGCTTGGCTTACAAGAGCCTTAGTAAGAAACTGTTTAGTGAAAACATATACTGTAAGCCTGCCCGCAGAGGTTTCCGACCGCAAGCCAACCAGTAGCTTCATACAAAGATAGAAAGGACGAAAATGGCAGAAGAAAGCAAGAATTTTATAGAACGTGAGATCGATAAGGATCTGGCAGAGGGCAGATACAACCAGGTGGTGACCAGATTCCCTCCTGAGCCCAATGGATACCTGCACATAGGACACGCAAAATCCATTTTACTGAACTACGGACTGGCAAAGGAGTACGGCGGCACCTTTCATATGAGATTTGATGACACAAATCCTGCCAAGGAGGATGTGGAGTTTGTGGATTCCATCAAGGCAGACATACAGTGGCTGGGAGCAGATTGGGGCGACCATTTGTATTTCGCTTCAAACTATTTTGACCAGATGTATGATGCAGCCTGCGAGCTTATCAAAAAAGGAAAGGCATATGTTTCGGATCTGTCCGCCGAGGAGATAAGGGCTACCAGAGGCACACTGACGGAGCCGGGACAGGACGATCCCAATAAGGACAGACCCATAGAAGAAAGCCTTAGGCTTTTTGCAGAGATGAAGGAGGGAAAATATCCTGACGGGTCCATGGTGCTTCGTGCCAGGATAGATATGTCTTCTCCTAATATAAATATGAGGGATCCGGTGATATATCGTGTGGCTCATCTGACCCATCACAATACAGGTGACAAGTGGTGCATCTACCCAATGTATGATTTTGCCCATCCCAGTGAGGATGCCATAGAGGGCATCACCCATTCCATCTGTACGCTGGAGTTTGAGGATCACAGACCTCTCTATGAGTGGGTGGTGGAAAACTGTGATTACGGAGCAAAGCCCCGTCAGATAGAATTTGCCAAGCTGTATCTGACCAATGTGGTTACCGGCAAGAGATATATCAAAAAGCTGGTTTCAGACGGCATAGTGGACGGATGGGATGATCCCAGACTGGTGTCCATAGCGGGACTTAGAAGAAGAGGCTACACCCCTGAGTCCATTAAAAAATTCGTGGAGCTCTGCGGAGTGTCCAAGTCCAATTCCTCCACGGATTATGCCATGTTGGAATACTGCATCAGGGAGGATCTTAAGGTCAAAAAGTCCAGACTTTTTGCAGTGCTAAGACCAGTAAAGCTTATTATAGATAATTACCCCGAAGGCAAAAGCGAAGAGCTTACGGTGATAAATAATACGGAAAATCCCGATCTTGGGGAGCGGACAGTGACCTTTTCAAGAGAGCTTTATATAGAGGCAGAGGACTTTATGATCGAGCCTCCAAAGAAGTATTTCAGACTCTATCCCGGTAATGAGGTAAGACTTATGAATGCCTACTTTGTTACCTGCACTTCCTATGAGACTGACGGGGAGGGCAATGTGACAGAGATCCACTGCACTTACGATCCCGAGACCAGAGGCGGGGATTCCCCCGACGGTCGTAAGGTCAAGGGTACCATCCACTGGGTGGATGCCCATACAGCGAAAAAAGTTACCGTCAGACTTTACGAAAATATTGTGAACGAGGAACTTGGGGTATATAATGAGGATGGCAGTCTGAACTTAAATCCCAACTCCCTGGAGGTTTTGGAGGATGCCTATGTGGAGCCTAAGGCAATGGAGGCATCTGCCTATGACAGCTTCCAGTTTGTCAGAAACGGATTTTTCACTGTGGATGCCCGGGATTCAAAGCCGGGAGAGCCGGTATTTAACCGGATCGTTTCGCTTAAAAGCTCATTTAAACTGCCTAAGTAAAATACGCTTTAGGAGCTGGTAAAAAGTTATTTATTAACAGATCCTTAGTATAAAAAGAAGAGGATGATTATATGAACCTATTAGCCGGATTGGAAAAATTTGGTCTTAAGACGGATGAGAAGCTTGACATTACCAAGGAGGAGACAAAAAAGAAAAAGGTGGCAGATAGCGCTCCCAAGGAAGCCAAGGAGCTCACCGAAGAAGATTATCTCCTTAAAAAGGTAATGGAATGTCCTGTCTGTGATGAAAAATTCCCGGTGCTTTTAGTCAAGACCGGCAGAGCAAAGATGATAGGCCAGGAGTTCGATCTGCGCCCCCGGCATGAGGGAGTGGACACCATAAAGTATGATGTGGTCTCCTGTCCCCATTGCGGTTATTCAGCCATGACAAAGGCGTTTGGTCCCCTGTCCTCCACCCAGCGTAAGTGGGTGAGGGAGGCAGTGTGTGACAATTACCGGGCAGAGGCTGTGATCGAGGACAAGGATACATACACTTATAAGGAGGCAATAGACAGATATAAGCTGGCGCTGGTGTGTGCTATGGCAAGGAGGGCAAAGCTTTCCGAAAAATCTTATATCTGCCTTAAGATATCCTGGCTCAGACGCACG
Organism: uncultured Lachnospiraceae bacterium; assembly: GCA_946630825.1. Lineage (GTDB taxonomy): Bacteria > Bacillota > Clostridia > Lachnospirales > Lachnospiraceae > JAILEN01. The sequence continues at coordinate 7,637 of CAMOZG010000083.1, read as the reverse complement.
GAGTATAAGCTTTTGCCTGAGGGCACAGAAGAGGAAAAAGCATACAAAAATGAGGTCAAGGAGGAGATCCAGGGCTTTTATCAGCAGGCATATGACGGGTTTAAAGCCAGTATGTCAAAGGAGTCACCCCCTTATTATGGCATGGATTCCAACACCCTTGAATTTATGCTTGCCAATATGGCAATGTATTTCAAGGACTACGATTTTGCATCCCAGACAGTATCCCGGCTTTTGACTTCGCCCAATACCAATGCCAGGGTAAAGGACAAGTGCCTGAATCTAAAGGAGCAGATAGCCAAGGCAAAAAAGGCTGCTCCCAAGACTGCAGGGTGATATCTGATGGATAAGAATAAGCATATAGTGATCATTACAAAAAATGAGAGATCACTGGAAAGCGATATCGTAAAAGAGGTGCAAAAGCACATAGAAGAGCAGGGCTCCACAGTTACCCTGATAGCCAGACCCAGGGACACCAGCGGAAAGAGGATCAGTATTCCGGTGGATGCTGATTTCATTATCACCATTGGCGGTGACGGCACTTTGGTAAGGGCGGCACAGATGACCTTTACCTCGGGAGTTCCTTTAGTGGGAGTGAATCAGGGGCATCTGGGCTTTTTATGTTCTTTAGATGAGGACGGCGTAATGGCTGCTGTGGATCAGATGCTTTTTGGGGAAGTGGAGATCGAGGAGAGGATGATGCTTTCCGGTTATGTGGTCAGGGAAAACGGTGAGCGTACCAACCTGGAAAGCGCCCTTAACGATATAGTCATTTCCGCGGATGACAGCACCTCTGTACTTCAATTTACGGTCTATGTGAATGGTAATTATCTGTACAGCATACAGGGAGATGGCATGATTTTTGCCACGCCCACGGGATCCACGGCTTATAATCTGTCTGCCTTTGGTCCCATAGTGGATCCAAAGACGGAGCTTATTCTTATGACCCCTATAAATGCCCATACCTTGGGAGCCAGAAGCATAGTTTTGGATCCGGGGGACGAGATAGAGTTGGAGATCACCCCCAGGAGGTCCACCACGGTGGAATCAGGTCATGTCACCTATGACGGCACCTACCCCACCATCATGTCGGTTGGAGATCGTCTGATCATTAAAAAATCCGAGATGAAGACCAGGATGGTCCGCATGAGCGGCCTCAACTTTTTAGAAAGGATGAGACGGAAGCTTTCTGACATGGTATAGTAAGTAGTTCCTACGTAACGTAAAATCCTGTGGAAAGAGAGTAGAAAGGAAATTATGTTACTCAATCTGCACATAAAAAATCTGATACTTATCGAAGAAGAAGAGATCTCTTTTTCTCCCGGACTGAATATCCTATCGGGAGAGACCGGCGCGGGAAAGTCCATAATACTGGGGGCTTTGTCACTTGCATTAGGTGGCAGGGCTAATAGGGATATGATCAGGGATGGCTCCCGTGATGCCCTGGTGGAGGCAGTCTTTTCCTCCTGCCCGGAAGTGGATGAGCTGTTAAGCTCCTATGATATAGAACTTTCCGATCAGGTCATTCTCACCAGAAAGCTCTCCGGTGACAAGAGCATGGCGCGGATAAACGGTGAGACGGTGCCTGCCGGCCGCCTTAAGGAGGTGGGTGCGCTTCTCATTGATATATACGGACAGCATGAGCACCAGTCCCTGCTGAAAAAGGGACGGCACTTGGAGCTTTTGGATGCCTACATGGGAGAGAGAGCGGCAGCTCTTTTGGATGATGTCAAGTCGGCTTATAAAAGATACGCGGCGGCAAAAAAAGAACTTGACGGGTCAAAGGTGGATGAGAGCGAGAGGCTTAGGGAACTGTCATTTTTAGAGCATGAGATATCCGAGATCATGGATGCAAAGCTTACACCGGGAGAGGATGAGGCTGTAGAGGAGGAATACAAAAGACTGTCCTCGGCTCAAAAGATCTCAGATGCCCTATCCGGAGCCTATGATGAGATATCCGGCAAGGCATATGATGAGATATCCCGGGCGCTTAGGATCCTTTCCGAGGTGGAGGATCTGGACCCAAAGCTTTCGGAAATGGTCTCTTCCCTTTCGGATGCCGAAAGTATTGTTTCGGACGTTTCCAGGGAGATATCTGCCTATATTTCCGATATGGATCAGGGAGCCGAAAGGTTTTCGGACGTGGAAAAGAGGCTGGATACCATAAATACCTTAAAGAGTAAATACGGCAGGACCATAGAAGAGGTGATGTCTGCGGCAGAGGAAAAACAAAAGCAGGCAGACAAGCTTCGGGATTATGACATATATTTAGAGGATCTGAAAAGCCGGGTGGCGCAGTATGAGGCAGAGGTGGAGGAGCTTTCGTCTAAGCTTTCTGCCATGAGAAAAGAAGCTGCAAAGGAGCTTTGCGCTGCTGTAAGGGAGAATCTTTTGGAGCTTCAGTTTTTAGATGCTGTATTCGAAATGGAGTTTACTAAAAAGGATACCTACGGTGCCGGGGGATATGATGAGGCGGAGTTTATGATGTCTGCCAATCCGGGGGAGCCCATAAGACCTCTTTCTGCTATCGCTTCCGGTGGCGAGCTTTCCCGGGTCATGCTTGCCATTAAGACCATACTTGCGAAAAAGGATACCATAGATACTCTTATTTTTGACGAGATAGATGCAGGGATATCAGGCCGCACGGCTCAGGCTGTATCCGAAAAAATTTATCTGGTGGCAAAGGAGAGGCAGGTCATATGCATTACCCATCTGCCCCAGATAGCTGCCATGGCGGATCATCACTATCTCATAGAAAAATCCGCAGTGGAGGGAAGCACCATATCATCCATCAGAAGCCTGTATGGTGATGAGGTTTTAGGAGAGCTTTCCCGAATGACGGGAGGAGCCGAGATAACGGGGATCACCATGGAAAATGCCAGACAGCTTAAAGCCCAGGCAGATGAGTACAAAAATTCCCTGAATAAGGAGGCAACATGAAAAGATTCAGAATATTTTTAGCGGCTTTCTGCCTCATTCTTGGAGTGGTAGTTTTTGGCTGTGCAAAGTTATCTGCCGCCACATCCGACGGGGAGGATCCGGCTTTGGTAACTGCCGATATCGGTGAAGTCGAAGAGGATGAAGAAGAGGCGGAATTTGAATTTACAGCCCAAAAAGAAAAGCTAAAATGCGGCAAGACATACAGATTTAAGACCAACAGGGATGATGTGGTCTGGTCCGTATCCAATAAGAAAAAAGCTGTCATATCAAAAAAGGGAAATCTGAGAGCAAAGAGATATGGCAAGGTAAGGGTGATAGCCACCTCGGGAAGCGAGACCATAAGCTGTGTGGTAAAGCTTGTTCCAAAAAAGACCATAGGCATAGATCCGGGACACCAGATCAGGGGCAATAACGGGACAGAGCCTATAGGTCCCGGGAGTTCTACCATGAAAACAAAGGTGGCAGGAGGCACCTCGGGGGTGTCCACCAAAAAGCCGGAATACCAGCTTACCCTCGAAATAGGGCTTGCCCTTAAGGAGGAGCTTAAAAACAGAGGTTATAAGGTGGTGCTTACCAGATCGGTAAATGAAGTTGACATTACAAATATAGAACGTGCCCAAAAGCTGAACAAATCCTGTGATGTGGCGATCAGGCTGCATGCGGACGGAGGGGCTTCAAGTGCAAGAGGAGCCAGCGTGCTTTCTCCCTCCTCAGGCAATCCATACGTAGCATATTTGGCGGATAAGTCCGGGAAGCTTTCAAATAGTATAATATCGGCATACTGTCAGGCAACCGGTCTTAAGAACAGAGGACTATCACTGAGGGATGATCTGACAGGCACAAACTGGAGCACCATACCGGTCACACTTTTGGAAATGGGCTTTATGACAAACTCTTCCGACGACAGCTTTATGTCCTCTGCAGACGGACAAAAGAAGATGGTCAGCGGTATAGCAAATGGTATAGACGATTATTTCGGATATTAGAAGGAGATGTAAAATGAAGGAAAGGTTACAAGAGATTCAAAAGCAGGCTTTTGAACAGATCAAAGCAGCCGGGGAGGCTGGTTCACTCAATGATGTGAGGGTCTCCATACTTGGTAAAAAGGGAGAGCTTACCTCCATACTTAAGAGTATGAAGGATGTGGCTCCCGAGGACAGACCAAAGGTGGGACAGTTGGTCAATGAGACCAGGGAAGCCATTGAGAAAAAGCTGGCAGAAGCAAAGCGTATAATGGATGAAAAGGAGATGGAACTTCGGCTTTCCACCGAGACCATAGACGTGACGCTTCCCGGCAAAAAAATACCCGAAGGACACCGTCATCCCAATACCATAGCTCTTGAAGAGATCGAAAATATCTTTATAGGAATGGGCTATGAAGTGGTGGAGGGTCCCGAGGTAGAGTATGACTATTACAATTTCGAGGCTCTTAATATTCCTGCAAACCATCCTGCCAAGGATGAACAGGATACTTTCTACATAAACAAGGATATTCTTTTAAGGACCCAGACTTCTTCCTGTCAGGTGCACAGAATGGAGGAGGGACGTATGCCTATTCGTATGATCGCTCCCGGCAGGGTCTTCAGATCGGATGAAGTGGATGCCACCCATTCACCTTCCTTCCATCAGGTGGAGGGTATGGCGATCGACAAGGACATTACCTTTGCTGATCTCAAGGGTACACTGGCGGAATTTGCAAAGGAGATGTTTGGGGATGATGTAAAGGTAAAATTCAGACCCCACCATTTCCCCTTTACGGAGCCTTCGGCTGAGATGGATGTTAGCTGCTTTAAGTGTCACGGTAAGGGCTGCCGGTTCTGCAAGGGCGAGGGCTGGATAGAGATCTTAGGCTGCGGACAGGTGCATCCCCATGTGCTTGAGATGAGCGGCATAGATCCAAATGAGTATCAGGGCTTTGCTTTTGGAGTGGGTCTGGAGCGAATTGCTCTTTTGAAATATGAGATAGATGATATGCGGCTCTTATATGAAAATGACGCGAGATTTTTGTCAATGTTTTAGAGCAGCTTTTGAATAGATATGGTGTTTGAAAAAGGAGAATAAAATGAAGACTTCTTTAAAGTGGATAAAGGCTTTGGTATCCGGTATAGAGGATGTGAGTGTGCAGGAGTACACAGATGCCATGATCATGTCCGGTTCCAAGGTGGAATTTTGTACGGATATGGCAGCGGATCTGGATCGTATAGTAGTGGGCAGGATAGAAAAGATAGAACCCCATCCTGATGCGGATAAGCTGGTGATCTGCCAGGTGGATGTTGGCAGTGAGGTGCTCCAGATCGTAACAGGCGCTCCCAATGTAAAGGAGGGCTATCTGGTGCCTGTGGTATTGGATGGCGGAAGAGTGGCAGGAGGTCATGACGGAAGCCTGACCCCCGGAGGAGTGAAGATCAAAAAAGGAAAGCTTCGGGGAGTGGAGTCAAACGGTATGCTTTGCTCCATAGAGGAGCTGGGCTCCACTAAGGATATGTTTCCCGAACAGCAGGAGGGAGGCATATATATTTTCGGCAGGGATGCCAATGACAATGAGATACCCGGTGGATGTGATGTAAAGCCCGGGGATGATGCCGTAAAAGCCTTGGGACTTGATGATGTGGTGGTGGAGTATGAGATCACTTCCAACAGAGTGGATTGCTTCTCGGTACTGGGTATAGCAAGAGAGGCTGCCGCCACCTTTGGTGGGAAGTTTAACCCTCCCGCTGTGCCTGAAACAGGGGATGATGAGGATGTAAATACCATGATCTCCGTGGAGATAAAAGACACGGATCTGTGCAAGAGATACACCGGAAGGGTGGTAAAGGACATAAAGATCGCCCCCTCTCCAAAGTGGATGCAGGAGCGTTTGAGAAGCCATGGTATCCGTCCCATCAACAATATGGTGGATATAACAAACTATGTTATGGTGGAATACGGACAGCCCATGCATGCCTATGATCTTTCCACCATTGAGGACAATAAAATAGTGGTGCAAAGAGCGGCAAAGGGAGACAAGTTTACCACCTTAGACGGTCAGGAGCATGAGCTGGATGACTCCATCCTTATGATCTGTGACGGGAAAAAGCCTGTGGGTATCGCCGGTATCATGGGTGGTGAAAATTCCATGATCACTGATGATGTGACTACCATGCTTTTTGAGGCGGCATGCTTTGACGGAGCAAATATCCGTGTGTCTGCCAAGAAGCTGGGCATGAGGACTGATGCCTCATCCATTTTTGAAAAGGGACTGGATCCCAACAATGCCATAGAGGCAATGAACCGTGCCTGTGCTTTGGTAGAGGAGCTGGGAGCCGGTCATGTGGTTGGGGGAGTGTGTGATGTATATCCCAAGGTAAAGGAGCCCATCACCCTGCCTTTTGAGCCCGAAAAGTATAACAAAATACTGGGAACCGATCTGGATGCGGATACCATGCTTTCATATTTTGGTCCCCTGGAGATCGAATATAACAAGGAGAGCAACAGTCTTTTGATACCTACATTCAGACAGGATCTTTTATCCTATGCGGATATCGCAGAGGAGGTGGCAAGATTCTATGGCTATGATAAGATCCCTTCCACTTTGCCCAAGGGATCCTCGGTTAAGGGAGGGCTGTCCCCCAAGCTTAAGTTAGAGCAGGTGGCAAGGAATGTGGCAGAATATAACGGCTTTTCCCAGACCATGACATATTCCTTTGAAAGCCCTAAGGTATTTGATAAATTGCTTGTGCCTGAGGAGGCGAAGGAGAGGCAGTACATAGAGATCGCCAATCCCCTGGGAGAGGATTTTTCAGCCATGAGGACGCTGCCTTTAAATGGTATGATGAGTTCTCTTTCTACCAATTACAACCGCAGGAATAAAAATGTCAGGCTCTATGAGCTGGCGACGGTTTACATTCCAAAGGCTTTGCCTTTAAGTGAGCTTCCTGACGAGAGACAGCAGTTTGTGTTGGGAATGTACGGTGAGGATGCAGACTTTTTTGCCATGAAGGGTGTGGTAAATGAGTTTATCAAAAAGGCGGGGCTTGATTTGTCTGCCATATCATATACCCCGGAGTGCGACAGAACCTATTTGCATCCCGGCAGAAAGGCAAATATCCTTTGTGATAAGGATGTTATCGGATATATAGGCGAGGTGCATCCAAAGGTCTGCGGTAATTACAATATAAAAGACAGGGTGATAGTGGCAGTTATAGATATGCCGGATATACTGGAAAGATCCGGTAACAGTGACAGGAAGTTTAAGCCCATAAGTAATTTCCCTGCCTCCACCAGAGATATATCCATGGTGGTTCCGAAGGAAATATTAGCCGGCGAGATAGAGGCTGTATTTAAGGACAAGGGAGGCGCATACTTAGAGTCCTATGAGCTTTTCGATATCTATGAGGGATCGCAGATCCTGACCGGACATAAGTCCATGGCATACTCCCTGGTATTCAGGGCACCGGACAGAAGCCTGTCGGATGAGGATGTAAACACCGCCATGGACAGGATCCTGAAGAATCTGGCGGAAAAGAATATAGAGCTAAGATCATAATGCTAGATATGACTTTGAATGCGGTATATTGAGTTGGTTGATCTGTGAACCAACTAATAAAAAATGCATTTTTCAACCCGGTAGATACCATACCCATGGTATTTGCCGGGTTATATTTTTCTTATTATGCTGATTTATAAATTTTCTTATTGCTGCCTACCTTTTATCGTGGTAT
>CAMOZG010000082.1 GCA_946630825.1 uncultured Lachnospiraceae bacterium | reverse complement strand
TGAACCGAAAAGCAAAGTCCGGGAGCCTGTCCCGGTTCATGATAGGGATCCTGTCCCAGTATCACCACCTTTACCTTTGAAAGGGGTGTGTGATGAAATGCGTTAAATATATCATCCGCAGGGGGATATACCCTGTGGTTGTGATATTCTTCCTTTAAGGAGTCATAAAGTGCCTTGTAATAGGGCTTTTTAAACTCCTGTGAAAGAGGCTCAAGCCAGTCATTGTCTATCATTGCCATATCAGTCTGCCTTTCTCACAGGTATTCCCTTATCCTTAAGATAGTCCTTGACCTGTGAAATGGAAAGCTCATTATAATGAAAAAGACTGGCTGCCAAAACTGCCTCTGCTCCCCCCAATGCTATGCCATCATAAAAATGGGAAAGCTCACCGGCACCACCTGAGGCTATTACCGGAATATCCACCCGGTCTGTAATAGCCTTAAGAAGCTTAATATCATATCCCTGCTTTGTACCGTCACAGTCCATGGAGGTCAAAAGGATCTCTCCGGCACCCAACTTCGCTGCCTGCTTTGCCCACTCAACTGCATCTATACCGCAGTCTATACGACCGCCTGCCTTGTATACATTCCAGCCCCCATCATCACGTCTTTTGGCATCTATTGCCACCACCACGCACTGGCTTCCGAATTTCTCACTGGCTTTTGCAATAAGCCCCGGATCATCAATGGCTGCCGAATTTATGGATATACGATCAGCTCCCTCCCGAAGAAGGATATTAAAGTCCTCAATGTTCCTGATACCGCCCCCTACGGTAAAGGGGATGAATACCTGCTCCGCCACCCGTCTTACCATGTCCACAACCGTATTTCGTCTGTCGGATGTGGCAGTTATGTCCAGAAATACAAGCTCATCAGCTCCTGCCTTGTCATAGGCTGCCGCCACCTCCACAGGATCACCGGCATCCTTCAGATCCACAAAATTTATACCCTTTACCACCCGTCCATCCTTTACGTCCAGACAAGGGATGACTCTTTTTGTCAACATAAGCTATAATCCCACAAAATTCTTTAAGACCCGAAGGCCTGTATCACTGCTCTTTTCAGGATGGAACTGACAGGCAAAAATATTGTCGTATTCCACGGAAACATCCATGGGTACTCCGTAATCACATATGCCCTTAACAATGGACCTGTCATCAGTAGATAAGTAATAGGAGTGGTCAAAATAAAAATAAGGCTCACCCTCTATTCCCGAAAAAAGTCTGCCGTCTCCAACTAAACTTACCGAATTCCATCCGATATGGGGAATGCGAAGCTTTCTGCCATTTTCATCTTTATTGCCGGGGATCCTAATTATATGTCCCTGTAAGATACCAAGTCCTTCGGTGTCCGCAGACTCTTCGCTGTCGGAAAACAGGACCTGAAGCCCCAAGCATATACCCAAAAAGGGCTTACCCTCTTTTATCACATCCATAATGAGCTCTGTAAGGGACCATTTTCTGATATGCTCCATGGCATCACCAAAGGCTCCCTGTCCCGGGAGGATCACATGGGATGCATGGTATATGGTATCGGGATCCCGGGATATTTCAACATCCGCTCCCACTGCCTCGCATGCTCTAAGGACACTCATCACATTGCCGGCATCATAATCCAATATTACAACCATTTATTTAAACCCCGCCTCTTTCAGGATCCGCTCCAGCTCTCTGGTGTAATCCATACGAGTGTAGCCATTGTAAATATTCAATGCTTCATGCTCGCTTACCCCAAACTGATCCATAAGCTGTCCCTCTATCTGTATGCCCAGAGAATCCAAGGCTTCCCGTATCTTTAAATCATCAGCAGCTTCACGGTTTTGGACATAGTCGTAGGTACCTGCCATAAGGGCATCCAAAGCATCCCTGTAGTTTTGATATTTCATTGCCTGGTCATATATGGCGATCTTGTGTTCTAATTTCGAAAGTATCCTGGCTTTTATTGCCAGATCTGCCTCGTCGCTGCCCTCTTCAAGTTTCATACCGTCAAGTATGATGGCGGCATCCGCATATCGGCCTTTCTCATAAAGAGAGGTGGCATTTGCCATTATCCGTCTGGTATGGGCGGTATTTCCGGCAATGATGATCAGCACCACCACAGAAAGCCCCAGCACTGCATTTATTATAATACCCTTAAGGGGAACCTTGGGAGAATTGTCAGGCTCCTTTGGCTTTTTCTCTTTCTTGGGCTTGGCGGCTTTTTCCGCAGCTTTGGCTGCTTTTGCAGCTTCCTTTTCTGCCTTGGCAGCTTCCTTTGCGGCTTTTTTGGCAGCCTTTGCCTCTTCCTTTTCCCGCTTTTTCTTTTCCTTGGGATCCTCTTCGGGCTCCTGCTCCTCCCCGGAGGCATCAGTAAAATGCTCTAAGATATCCGCATCCTCGGCGGCAAGCTCTACCATGGTGGGATCCGCAGATGCCACATTTATAAGTCCGTCATCACCCTGTTCTTCATCCTCATCATCATCCGACAAAAGACCGGCAAATATACCCTTTATCTTTTCTAAGATTCCGCCTGCCCCACCAGACTTTTTGCCCTCGGAAGCTTCGGCTTCCTTTGATTCGAGATCTGTCCCGCTCTCTGCCAATGAATTGGCAGAGTTTTCAAACTCACTCCTTGCCTCTGACAGCTCCTCTAAATTGTCGTCCGCGTTCAAAAGAGCTCCGATATCCCCCATGAGATCGTCACCCTCTGAGAGCATATCCATCAGATCCATGCCCTCACCGGATTCGTCCATAAGGGTGTCAGCAGCCTCGAGGGCATCCATATCCACACCCTCAGCCTCTGAAAAAGAGTCCTCCGCCATATCCATGGGGATCTCTTCGATCTCAGGCATGGAATCAAGACCCTCTAAGCCTTCCAAGCCCTCTAATCCCTCTAAAGGTTCTGCCCCGGAAGCATCAGCGCCATCACTTTCTTCCGGCGCCGGCATGGGTTCGGCACTTTCCCCGGCATCCGCCACAGGCTCCATATCCAAAGGTATTTCATCCATGGAATCCATAGCATCCAAGGGGATCTCTGTAGTTTCATCCGCTGCTGTTTCTATGGTATCATCTGAAGCAGGGGTAGGTATATCCACCCCATCATCCCCGTTTAAGATGCTCTGAAGCTTTTCCATATCATCAGCTACCGAATCTTCATCCTCCGAGGTGTCGGGCTTTTCATCATCATCTTTGGAATCATCATCTTTGGAATCATCACCCAGAACAAAGTCCTCAAGATTTGAGGCTTTTTTTCTCTCCTTGGATACATTTTCCTTGACTGTGGACATGAAGTCATCATAGGGATCACCCTCACCCTCCAATGATTTGGCAAGCTCCACATCAGCATCAGAAAGGTCATCTTCAAATTCACGGAGGAATTCATCATCATCCATCAGATCCCCGTCCAGGTCGATCTCATCCAAAAGTCCGGAGTCACCAAAAATGCCCCTCAGGTTTTTATGGGATCTGCGACCTTTGGGATCATAATCCGTAAGCCCGTTTGCCTCAAGGAAATCATCATCAGCACTGACCCTGGTACGATTTCTGACACGTCTGTCCCGGTCCATCTTTTCGGATTCAGCTACGCTGTCGCTATCAGATTTTGCTTTGGTAATGGAATTAAGCAGTCCATCAAGATAATCTTCGGAATTCGCCACCGGCAAACCTCCCAGTAATTTCTGTCACCTAAAGTTTCCGCCCCTTGGCGGAATGTCCTAAAAAAGGGGATGTGATAGCCTCACATCCCCAAAAGAAATTTCATAACCGTTACTTGCGGCTGTGCTCATACTTATCAACTAATTCATCTACGGCTGCCACCAGCTTTCCGATCTCAGGCTTGGTAAGCTGAGCGTCGGCTCCCAAGGACTCGCCCTTTCGTCTGATCTCCTCATTGATGAGGGATGAGAATATGATCACCGGGATATTCTTCATGGTGTCATTGCTCTTTACAAGCTTTGTAAGCCTGTGTCCATCCATCTGAGGCATCTCAATATCTGTGATGATGCAGTGAACATCCTGTAATACAGTGCCGTTTTCATTGCGCTCAACCAGATAATCCCACGCCTTTTGACCGTTGTCGTTGATAATAAGATTGGTATATCCTGCCTTTTTCAGGCACTCTACTATAAGCTTGGAAAGAAGTGCGCTGTCCTCAGCAAGAACTATAGGGGATTTGCTTCTGTCACGCTGCTCATAGCCGTCCATATCGGAGACCTTAAGTCCTGTCTCGGGATTGATACCGGAAACTATCTTCTCAAAGTCCAAAATAACCACCAGTCTGTCCTCAAGCTTTAACACGCCTGTGGAAACTCCGTTATCATCTGACTGGATGGTGCCGTCGGGAGTATTAATATCCTCCCAGGAAACTCTATGGATACCAAGGACCTCATCCACATGAAAGGCTGTGTTAAGGTTATTGAAATTGGTGATAAAGAACAGACCCACGATATTGGGATCATCCTCATACCCCAGACACCTGCGAAGATTGATAACAGATATCATTGTGTCTCTCGGCATAAATATGCCCTCTACAAAAGGATGGGCATTGGGAACCGGTGTGACATGCTGATATGTAAGGATCTCACGGATCTTCGCCACGTTGATCCCATAGTAATTGTCCGCAACCTTGAATTCGAGTATCTCCAATTCATTTGTGCCGGACTCCAACAAAATATTAGTATCCATACATTCTCCTCCCAGTAATACTATAGTAAACTCGGTAAACCCCGAGGAACTACCAGATATAAAGTAATTATAATCAAAACGATAATGAAAATCAACCTTTAACGCATTTCAACAAGCGTCTTTTCCGTATCGGAAATAACCTGCAGCTTGATATTTCCAAGGTCCTTAAGATACTGGGGATCAAACTGGAACAAAAGAACCATCTCCTGCTTTTTTCTGGCTTTTATGGTTCCGTTGAAGCTGCTTAGGTCATTAAGCAATATGGTCTTGTCCGAAGTATTGGCTGCGCCGTCTACAGTTGCTCTGAAGGAAACGCCCAGTTCCGGCACATTAAGGGAAATATCCTCACCGGTGGAATTAAAGACCTGATATTCCAAAACCAGAAAATGATTGCCTGCGGCAGGTGAAAGGTCAAAATATCCATCAAAGCTGTAATTGGTCACCTCATAGGCTTTTACAAAGCTAAACTTTAGACCTGAAACTCCCAAGGCATGTCCCAAGCCCGGAGCATTTTTAGCTGTAAGGGTATCGGAATCACTCTCGCTGCCTTCCTCGGAAGTGCTCTCTGTAGTCTCAGCAGATGAAGTATCCTCCAAAGCCGTATCGGTAGTGTCGGAGGCATCTGAGCCATCCGCCGTCTCACCCTCACCTGATATGGGCTCGGGGATATCGCTTATGGTATCGCCTGTGTCCTCTTCTTCTCCGGTGGAGCGGTCAAATATCTTGCTTTTGGTCTTTGCTCCCTCACTTGAATCCTCTCTTATATTGAGTGCTCCCTGCTGCTGGGTGCGGTTATACTTGGAGGTAGCACGGGCGCAGTATATGGCGATCTGTTTTTCGTCCTCTTCAGAAAGCTCATACATATGGGCACATCCGCCGAAGATCAGGCCGCATATAAGCGTGATGCTTAAAAATATGATCTTTTTCTTATATATCGAACTCATACACATTATGGTATCATTTCTTAACTTAATGTTCAATAAAAAATCCGCACTTTTTACATATCTTCCCTGTATCTGTCAAGTTCAAAATAAAACTCCACCCCGTTTTCGTAATTTATGACTCCACAGTCCTTTTTCATGGCATCCATCACTGCCTTTACCACCGAAAGTCCTATACCGCTGCCGCCGTACTCCCTGGTCCTGGCAGGATCCACCTTGTAGAATTTCTCCCAGATATGATCTATTGCCTCCTCAGGTATAGGGTCTCCCGTATTAAACACCGAAACTCTCACTATCTCATCCCGGGATATGACCTTGATGCTTATTTTTTTATCTCCCTTTGCATAGTGGATCCCATTGGTCAGGTAGTTGGTAAGAACCTGCTCCGCAAAAAAAGCATCCGCCCATACATAGGTTTTGGGAAAGTCGGCAATACTTATATTTACTCCGCTTTGTTCGGCTAAGATCTCATTTGAGGTGACCACCTGGGATATCAGGTCATTTAGGTCCACCTTTTCCATGTTTAGATTGTCATATCCGTACTCGAGCTGGTTTAATGCCAGAAGCTGACGGACCATGGTGTTCATCTTGGCAGCCTCGTCTACAATTACATCCGCATAATACTTTCTGCTTTCGGGATCATCCGCCACATTGTCAGAAAGCCCCTCGGCATATCCCTGGATCACGGCTATGGGAGTCTTAAGCTCATGGGAGACATTGCTAATAAACTCCTTACGCATCTTCTCCGACTCTTCCCTAAGCTCAATATCCCTGGATAGCTTATCATTTTCCTTTTGAAGCTCGCTTATGGCTCTTTCCATTACCCGTGACAGGAAGAAAGCCACCAGCCCTGCCGCAGCAGTGGCTATGATACCGACGATAAGTATGAAACGATTCGTTACAACGGCACTTTCCCTGATACTTGCAACTGCCGTCCGCATCATGACTATATTGCCGTCTGAAAGAGTTCCCCAGAGCACCAGATAATCCTCATTGAAACGCTCATCATGGATCCTTCTGATGCTGTAGCTCTCCGTCTCCTTTTGTCCCCAGAAATCCTTATCACTGTCTCCGAGCAGGGTCATATACATCTGACTTAAGAGGTAGTCAATATGATCCTGGCTCTTTTTTATCACCGTACCGTCTGCTGTCATTACCAAAATGGAGAGGTTCTCGTTGCTGGCAAGCTTTTCTAACTTGATGTCGTAGTCATCATCATAGAGCTTGCTGCTTTCTGCCGCGGAATCCAGTTCATTAAAAGCATTTATCATGTTGTCGGTCTTATGAAGGATGTAAAAAAAGCCCAAAAGAGTGGTATTTAAAATACATACCAAGGCGATAACACCTATCACCACTCCTATTATTGCTATGGCTATTCTCTTTCTAATGCTCATGTTATTCGATCTCAAATTTATACCCCATACCCCAGATAGTCTTGATATAAGATCCCTTGTCTCCCATTTTGCTTCTGAGCTTTTTCACATGGGTATCTATGGTCCTGGCATCTCCGTAATAATCATAGTCCCAGACACTGCTTAAGATCTTTTCCCTGGACAGTGCCAGCCCCCGGTTTTTAATAAAAAACTCCAAAAGCTCAAATTCCTTCACTGAAAGGTCGATCTTTTTATCGTCTATACGGACCTCATGGGCATCCACAGACAACTGGATCCCTCCAATGGAAATAAGGGAATCCTCTCCGTTTTCCTCTCCACCTGCACGGTTTAACACAGCCTTGACCCTTGCCACTAATACCTTTGGAGAAAAGGGTTTGGTGATATACTCATCAGCTCCCTTTGAAAAACCCAAAAGCTCGTCATCCTCCTCACCCTTTGCAGTGAGCATGATGACGGGGACATTGGAGCTTTCCCTGATCTCTGAAAGCACCTCATATCCGTTTTTCTTCGGCATCATTACATCTAAGATCACAAGGGAAATATTGGATGAGGAATAGAAAACATCCAAAGCCTCCTGTCCGTCACATGCCTCTAAAACTTCATAATCCGCCCGTACCAAAAAATCATGAACCAGCTTTCTTAAGTGCATTTCATCATCAACCACTAGTATCTTTTGTTTCATAATCAACTTCCTTTACTGTAACGGAGCAGTTATGCCAAGCTCAGACTCCCTTTGGGACACTGCCTTTTCCCTTTCGTTAAGCTCCTCTTCCCAGGATGCATATTTGTCCAGGATCTTTGTCTCATAGTTTATGACCGTAGGAGATTTGGATGTAAGTGTTATGGCAAACATGGCTATAACCATGATGATACAGACTATGGCGACTGCCCGCATGGTGGCAAGCTGGGTCTGCAGGGACTTAAGCTTTTTATCAAGTCTTGGATTTTTGGCGCTTCCTGCATCTGTAGGGGGAACCGCGGATTTTTTAACAATGGTATTGTCCACACTGATGGGGGACAGATCATTAAATCCGGCTGATTTCAAGGTGTCCTGCAGCTCCTTTAAAAACGAATAGCCTACGCTTGTATGAAACAGATTCTGGCTTAAGATCTGTTCGTACATGCTTTTTGCCTCGTCAGGACTCCTGCCTTTAAGCCTCTCCTCAAGATAGGCAACTGCCTTTGCTTCTTTTTTTGCCGCAGCCGTGTCCTCGGCACTTAAAAAAATAAATCCGTTTACTGGTTTTATATCTGCCATCACTCTCTCCAAAATAAAAAAATCCTGATCCGCGAAGATAAAGTGCATTGAGATCCTACGGATCTCAATGCTCGCGGATGCGCTCGCATCAGGGGAATAACACATTTGAATGCAAGCATTCAATGTGTTATCTCCCCTAATGCTTACTTTATCTTCGCGGATATTATACCACGAAAGCACGAGGAAAATCCATACTTGTATGGATTTGACGACGCTACGTGATAACGGACGCTTGCTTCCGTTATATCACAATCGTAGGAAATCGAAAAGGAGCGGTGACCCGCTCCTTTTCAAATTGAGGAAATATGGAACACAATTCCGTCAAGGAGTAAACTCCCTGAAACGAAAATATGTCAGTTGTGAACATCGTCCACAACTGACATTAATATAGCACAGTAAGAGACACAGAATGGACACAAAAAGTCACACTGGATAGGATCTGTTTTCTGTGTCAGCCTTGGCGGGATCCACTCCGGTCTGCTGAGCCTGACGATACTTGAAAAACTCAGTAGCCACCTGAGGGAACAGGGCATATGAAAGCACGTCCTCATCCTGCTGCTTCCACTGCTTCATCTCCTCTTCAATGGACTTAAGCTGGGGCTCAATGAGATCCGCAGGTCTGCAGGTGATGGCATTTTTCTTATCCTCTCCCAAAACCTTGTCCACGATCTCAGGATTGAAGGGCTTAACGGTCTGACCATACTTACCTAAAAGGATATCCTTGGTCTCATTTGTAGCGACCTTATATCTTTCTCCCATAAGTACGTTAAATACTGCCTGGGTACCGACGATCTGGGATGAAGGTGTAACCAAGGGGGGCTCTCCAAGATCCTTGCGGACACGGGGCACCTCTTCTAAAACCTCGTTAAACTTATCTTCCTTACCCTGCTCTTTAAGCTGGGACAAAAGATTTGAAAGCATACCGCCGGGAACCTGATACTGCAGGGTCTTTATATTTACACCCAAAACCTTGGGATTTAAAAGACCGGAATCCAGGCACTCCTGACGAATGGGAGCAAAGTATTCACCGATCTCGCAAAGAAGCTTAAGATCAAGTCCGGTGTCATACTGGGTTCCCTTAAAGGCTTCAACCATAACTTCTGTGGCAGGCTGGGATGTACCCAGTGCAAAAGGTGACATGGCTGTATCAATTATATCGCAGCCAGCTTCCACTGCCTTTAAAAGAGTCATGGATGCCACACCGGAGGTATAGTGGGTGTGAAGCTCAATAGGAAGCTTGGTGGCGGATTTAAGTGCTCTTACCAGCTCATCAGCAGCCTTGGGAACTAAAAGACCTGCCATGTCCTTAATGCAGATGGAATCTGCGCCCATATCCTCTATGCGCTTTGCTATATCCATCCAGTAATCAAGGGTATAGGCATCTCCCAATGTATAGGAAAGAGCCACCTGTGCATGTCCCTTTTCCTTGTTGCACGCCTTTACCGCTGTCTCTAAGTTTCTGATATCATTTAAGCAGTCGAATATTCTTATGATATCAATTCCGTTGGCTATGGACTTCTGTACAAAGTATTCCACCACGTCATCAGCATAGGGCTTGTATCCCAAGATATTCTGACCTCTGAAAAGCATCTGAAGCTTGGTATTTTTAAAGCCGTCTCTGAGTTTTCTGAGTCTGATCCAGGGATCCTCCTTTAAGAATCTAAGGCAGGCATCAAAGGTGGCACCACCCCAGCACTCCACGGCATTATATCCCACTTTGTCCATCTTATCGACTATGGGAAGCATCTGTTCCGTCGTCATACGTGTGGCGATCAGGGACTGATGAGCATCACGCAAAACGGTTTCGGTTATTTTTACACCCATTTGGATTGTTCTCCTTTCAAAATTTCTTTATCTCCACTCGGAGTATGAATCGGATTTCT
>CAMOZG010000081.1 GCA_946630825.1 uncultured Lachnospiraceae bacterium | reverse complement strand
ATGCAGGATACGCTTCATCTATATCGGGAGTTATATATCAGCCCTATCAGTTTGGACCTGCAAGCTCAGGAAAGCTTGCCAGCGCCATAGCTTCGGGCAGTGCTACATCTTCTTGTATCCGGGCAGCTCAGGAGGCACTTTCCGGTGTCAGCAATATCGGAAACTGCAAAAACTTCCACAGAGCCAACGGAGCCGCAGGTACAGTTATAGGCAATCATGTATTTTTCTAAAAATAATCTGTAATTTTTTCAAATATCATGTTATAATTAGAACACTTAAAAAGATTTAGGTGTTCTTTTTTTATACAGGTGTGTGTAAGGAGGTAAGGATATGAGTGATATGTCCATCAGCGGAAGCAATTCCCGCATCTACGGTCAGATAGCCAGCGGCAGTGCATTGCCCACAGCAGCTTACGGTGCAGCCGAGACGGCTATAGCAGAAAGAGAAGAATCCCAGGCTACAGGTCTTAATGTAGGCGCTGAGAATATGAAGTCCGGCGTGGAGCTTTCCAATGTGGCAGACGGCGGACTTGCAAATATATCAGATTCGCTGCAGCGCATGAGGGAGCTGGCTATTCAGGCAAGCAATGACACTCTGACAGACACTGACAGATCAAGCATACAGGATGAGATAGATGAGCTTAAGCAGGGCATAGCAGATGTGGCATCACAGACCTCCTACAATACCAAGAATCTGCTGGACGGCTCCAATTCCAATATACGTATCGCTACAAATGACAACCCTGACAGTGTATCCATTGACACAGGAGATGCCACCCTTGATGCCTTAGGGATCAAGGACTTTGATGTGACAAGCTCTGATTTCAATATTCAGGATATTGATAATGCCCTCCAGAAGGTAAATGACACCAGAAGCGCCATTGGTGCCAAGACCAATGCTTTGGAGTCCGGCATTAACTACAATTACAATGCAGCAGAAAATACCACTGCAGCCCAGAGCCGCTTGGAAGATCTGGATATTCCCAAGGCTGTTTCCAATCTTAAGAAAAAGGAGACTTTGGACACATATCAGGTGATGATGCAGAAGATGCGTCAGGACAATGAGCGTTCACAGTCTGCGCAGCTTTTCGGATCCATTGGATGATGATCATTATTTCATGCCCTTCCGTTTTAGGAAGGGCATTTTTTTAATGAATTTATTGCAGATATGGAGTATAATGACTATATCTGTTGTGATTTCGGTTTTATGTTATTTTTGGAGGAGCGTATGAAAGAATACGGTTTTGGTGTAGATGTGGGGGGGACCACCTGCAAGCTGGGACTGTTTAAGACAGACGGCACTCTTGTGGAGAAATGGGAGATCCCCACAGATAAGTCGGAAGGGGGAGCCAATATCCTAAGAGATATTGTGGCTGCAGTCCACGGCAAGATGGTGGCTATGGACATTTCAAAGGATGAAGTGGAGGGGATCGGCATAGGTGTTCCCGGAGCAGTTACCGAGGATGGAGTGGTAAACCGCTGCGTAAATGTTGGCTGGGGTGTGGTTCCTCTGGTAAAGCAGATGGAGGAGCTTTCCGGGCTTCGGGTAAGGGCTGCAAATGATGCCAATATCGCAGCACTGGGGGAGTCCTGGATGGGCGCCGGCAAGGATTTTTCCAGTATCCTTATGGTGACTTTAGGCACAGGTATAGGCGGCGGCATAGTCATAGGGGACAAGATACTTACAGGCTTTAACGGTTCTGCGGCAGAGATAGGTCACATAGTTGTAAATGAGGACGAGCTGCTTCAGTGCAACTGCGGCAATCATGGCTGTATCGAGCAGTATGCCTCGGCTACGGGTATTGTGATGATGGCTCACAGACATTTGGAACGCACCGACAAAAAGACCGGTCTGTCTGATATAGAGGATTTTACAGCCAAGGATGTTTTTGATCTGGCAAAGTCCGGGGACGAGGTGGCTTTGGATGTTGTGCATGAGGTCTGCTACATGCTTGGCAAGATGATAGCCACGGTGTGCAATGTGGTAAATCCCGAGGCAGTGCTGATAGGAGGCGGAGTGTCAAAGGCAGGAAGCATCATAGTGGATGAGCTTATGTCGGGCTTCAAGGTGGGAGCCTTCCATGCCTGCGAAAACACAAAAATAGAGCTTGCCACCCTGGGCAATGATGCCGGGATATATGGCGGTGTGAAACTGGTTATGGATTGATCTTGGCGAATACGAGCGAAGCGAAGTATGAGCTTAGTGGAGTCGGATATGGACTGATCGATTACGAGCGTAGACATAAAGGAGGATAGTACAATGGGTTTTGAAGCGGAGTATAGTAAAAAGCTGGTTTCTGCGGATGAGGCAGTTAAGGTGGTCAAGTCCGGAGACTGGGTGGATTTCGGATGGTGTGTCACCACTCCTGAGGCACTGGATAAGGCTTTGGCAAAAAGGATTGATGAGCTTTATGATGTAAAGTTCAGAGGCGGCATACTTACAAAGCCTCTGGCTATGTTTGAGCGGGAGGACGCAGGCGAGCATTTTGTCTGGAATTCCTGGCATATGAGTGGCTATGAGAGAAAGATGTGCGGACAGGGTCTGGCATATTATATGCCCCTCAGATATTCTGAACTGCCGGGCTATTACAGACAGCAGATCCGCCATGTGGATGTGGCAATGTTTCAGGTGGCACCCATGGATAAGCACGGTTACTTCAATTTCGGACCATCTGCATCACATCTGGCAGCGGTCTGTGAGGTGGCGGATCACATCATAGTAGAAGTAAATGAAAATGTACCCAGAGCTTTGGGCGGATTTGAAGAAGCCATACATATTTCACAGGTTGATGCCATAGTGGAGGGCGGCAATCCGGCTTTGGGTGAGATACCTGCCGGCGGCGAACCCACCGAGGTGGATAAAAAGGTGGCAGAGCAGATCGTGGCAGAGATCCCCAATGGCGCCTGCCTGCAGCTTGGAATAGGCGGCATGCCCAATGCAGTGGGATCCCTTATTGCCCAGTCGGATCTTAAGGATCTGGGTGTTCACACCGAGATGTATGTGGATGCTTTTGTGGACATTTCCAAGGCAGGAAAGATCACAGGTGCCAAAAAGAATATTGACAAGGGCAAGCAGACCTATGCTTTCGGAGCAGGTACCAAAAAGCTTTACGATTTCATTGACGACAATCCCGAACTTATGAGCGCACCTGTTAATTACACCAACGATATCGCCAGGGTCTCCACCATAGACAATTTTATTTCAATAAACAATGCAGTGGGCATAGACCTCTACGGACAGATCAACGCGGAGAGTGCAGGCACCAGACAGATCTCGGGAGCCGGCGGACAGCTTGATTTTGTTATGGGAGCCCATCTGTCCAAAGGGGGCAAAAGCTTTGTGTGCATATCCTCCGTATTTACCAAAAAGGATGGCACGGCAGTAAGCCGTATCTCACCTACCTTAGCTCCCGGATCGATAGTTACCGATACCAGAGCGAACTCTATGTATATCGTTACCGAGTACGGTATGGCATGCATGAAGGGGCTCGCCACCTGGCAGAGGGCAGAGGCGCTTATAAATATAGCCCATCCCGATTTCAGGGACGAGCTTATAGCAGAAGCAGAAAAGATGGGAATATGGAGACAGAGCAACAAGAGGTAGTCACGCCGGGCATAGCTGCCGAAGCAGTTCATTAATGTGTTAACTGGTTCTTGCATTTTTGCGGGCTATAAGGTAAACTTGTTTTACTTATTAAAGGTTGCCGCCGGCAGTGTTTAAGACGGTCGGTTTTAGTATTGTCAGATGAAAGGTATTGAAAAAATATGGGAAAAAACAAGGCTAAAAAGGTAGATGGGGGAGAAAAGACAGTGGCTAAAAGAAAAGGAATGGGCATACAGGCCCGGATGATACTGGGGATCCTGCCCTGGGTTATCATCGCATTGGTTATTATGGAGGTGGTGCTTACATCCACCAGCAGAGGGCTTATCAGCGATCAGACCCAAAAGACCATGGAAGCTATTTTGGATGCCAATGCCAATGATGTTAATTCGCAGTTAGATGGTATTGCCACCATGGCTGAGCATCTGTCATATGCAGTGGCAGATACTTACAAGACTGCGGACATAAAGACCTATGCGGAACTTTTTCAGGAGGTTCTTTCCTCCAATGATCTGGCAAGCGGAGCAGGAATATGGTTTGAGCCCAATGTATACGATCCTGCAGAAAAATATTACGGTCCATACTGGTATAAGGATGGAAATGGCGGATATGTGGAGGATTGGGAATACTCCAATGCAGAGTATGATTACTTTAACCAGGAATACTATATCAATGCAGCAGCCGTAAGTGATGTGACAGCTACCATTACAGATCCTTATTATGATGAGGCAAGTGATACTACCATGGCGACCTGTTCTGTGCCCATATATGATGGCAGCAAATATCTTGGATGTATCACAGTCGATATTACTTTGGACACGGTGCAGGCATCCCTCTCACAGGTGCAGCTTGACTATGACGCAAATCTGTTTTTGACAGATTCTCAGGGTGTGTACATCTATGATGCATATAATTCCGAGGCTGCATCATCAGCTCTTAATATTGCAGAGGATCCCTCCAATATCAAAACCATTGCCTCAGAGCTTATGTCCAATGAAAGAGGCGTGGCGACCTTTTCCGGTGGCGGCGGATATAATGTATACTATGCCACTATCCCGGAAGTAAACTGGAAGCTTGGTATCACGGCTGCCGTGGACAAGATCAACGCACCTGTAAACCGGATGATGGTCATAGGTATTATTATAGGTGTGATCGCACTTATAATCTGTGCCTTTGTGGTATTCTTACAGTCTTCCGGTGTGGCAAAGGCAATGAAAAAGGTTGAGGCATTTGCCAAAGAGCTGGCAGCAGGTGACTTTACCGTGGATCCCGTGGAGATTAACCGCAGTGATGAGATCGGTTCCATGAGCCAGGCTCTCAACACAATGTATGCCAATAACAGTAACGTGATCAGAAATATCATGATAGGCTCCAACAAGGTCAATGACTCCTCAGGAGAGATCGGCGGAGTGGCTACAGACCTTACCAGCCAGTTTGAGAATGTTCAAAGCTCAATGATCAAGGTCAATGACGCCATGGCAAATACCGGAGCTGCCACCGAGCAGGTTTCTGCATCTGCCAATGAGGTGAACCAGTCAGTCCTGCAGCTTGCAGAGGAGACCAAAGCCATTGAGGGCGAAGTGAAAAAGATCAAAGAGCGTGCCAATGGCATAGTCAAGGAGTCAAAGGAAGCCAGCAGAAATGCAGTGGCGGTGGCTCAGGCGAGAGGAGCGGCTTTAGAGGAAGCCTCCAAGAAAGCCGAGGTGGTAAGCGAGATCGGTACTCTTGCAGATGCCATAGCAGATATAGCGGATCAGATCAATTTGCTTTCACTCAATGCTTCCATTGAGGCGGCAAGAGCGGGAGAGCACGGCCGTGGATTTGCAGTGGTAGCATCCGAGATCAATAGCTTAGCCACTGATACCAAGGCAGCAGTTGACAAGATCCAGGATACCATTTCAGCCATCCAGGATGCTTTTGCTTCACTTAACCGCGATTCCGGCGAGCTCCTTACCTTCGTACAGGAGACTGTCACACCGGATTACGATCACTTTATCGAGGTGGGCGAACAGTACGGCCAGGATGCAGAGTCCTTTGGCAACCTGACTGACAGGATATCCGAGATGGTGGATTACATCAGGGAATCCATGGAGCAGGTAAATTATGCAGTGGGCTCCATAGCGGAATCCGCTACGGAGACTGCCACATCCTCATCTGAGGTCACCAATATCGTAAATGACGTATCGGAGATGGTTGGCAATGTATATGACATGACTCAGGAACAGAAAGAAGTATCTGATTCCCTGTCGGACATAGTTAGCCGTTTCAGGATGAATGAGGAAGAAATAGAAGAATGATAAAAAAGCTTTTATCACATGTTAGAGAGTATAAAGGGGCGGCGATTCTGACGCCCCTTTTTATGCTTTTAGAGGTTGCCATGGAAATGATCATACCCCAGTTCATGGCATCTATTATTGATGTGGGTATAGGAAACGGAGACATGGCACACATATTCAGGGTGGGGATCTTTATGCTTGTCACAGCCCTGATAGGACTTTTTGCGGGGGTAATGGGAGGAAAGTACGGAGCCATTGCCTCGGCGGGCTTTGCCAAAAATCTGCGAAGCGCCATGTTCAGAAAGATCCAGACTTTTTCTTTCAAAAATATAGATCGGTTTTCATCTTCATCCCTTATCACCAGACTTACTACAGATGTGACCAATATACAAAATGCCTTTCAGATGATACTCCGTATCGGTATGAGGGCTCCTGCATCTCTTATAGTGGCACTTGTGATGGCTATATCCATAAGCCCGAAGCTTTCCTTGGTATATGTGGGAGCGCTGGTGTTTTTGGTGATCATGATGATCATTCTTTTGCCAATTACTCACAGGGTCTTTACCCAGGTCTTTAAAAAATATGACGAGCTTAACAACTCGGTTCAGGAAAATGTATCCGCCATCCGGGTGGTAAAGGCATATGTCCGGGAGAAGTATGAGACGGAGAAGTTCCACCGGGCTACCACAAATATCTACAATATGTTTATACGAGCAGAAAAAATAATGGTGGTGGCAATGCCCATAATGATGGGTACGATTTATGTGGTCATCATGCTTTTATCCTGGTTTGGAGCCAAAGATGTGGTGTCAGGAGAGCTTACGGTAGGAAAGCTGACCCAGCTTATGACCTACTGCATGAATATCCTCATGTCCCTTATGATGGTGGCAATGATATTTGTGATGCTGACCATGTCCGTTGCTTCAGCAGATCGTATAGTAGAGGTGTTGGATGAGGAGCCGGATATAAGAGATCCAGAGGATCCTGTAATGGAGGTATCTGACGGTTCCGTAGTTTTTTCCCATGTTAATTTCGGCTATCACGAAACAGCAGAGGATTATGTGCTTTCGGATATAGATCTGCACATTGACTCCGGTGAGACCATAGGAATAATAGGCGGCACCGGCAGTGCCAAGACCTCGCTTGTGAACCTGATCTCCAGACTTTATGATGTAAACAGCGGATCCGTAAAGGTAGGCGGCAGGGATGTGAGGGAGTATGATGTACAGGCTCTCCGTGATCAGGTGTCCGTGGTGCTTCAGAAGAATGTGCTTTTTTCCGGGACTATCTATGAGAACCTCAGATGGGGCGATAAGAATGCCACGGATGAGGAGTGCAGGCGCGCCTGTAAGTTAGCCTGTGCTGATGAATTTATAGACCGGCTGCCGGATGGGTATGATACTTATATCGAGCAGGGTGGTACCAATGTATCCGGCGGACAGAGACAGAGGCTTTGCATAGCCAGGGCGCTTTTGAAAAAGCCCAAGATACTGATACTTGACGACAGCACCAGCGCAGTGGATACGGCTACAGATGCCAGGATCCGCAGGGCATTTCGGGAGGAGATCCCGGGCACCACAAAGATCATTATTGCCCAGCGTATATCCTCGGTGGAGGATGCGGACAGGATAATCGTTATGGATGACGGCAGAATAAACGGCTTTGACACCCATGAAAATCTGCTTAAGAATAATGAGATCTACAGGGATGTGTATGAATCCCAGACCGGAGGGGGAAGCGGAGACTTCGACTCCCCGGGATCAGATGATGAGAGGGGAGGTGATCGCTAATGGCCAGACCCCAGAGAAAAAAGCTTACAAAAGAGGATTTTACTGCCAATAAAGAGGTGATGGGCAGAGTGTTTTCGTTCCTCTTAGAGCGCTATAAGATCAGGTTCATTCTGGTGTTTGTGTGCATCACCATATCCGTGCTGTGTAATGTACGGGGAACCCTTTTCATGCAGAATCTCATAGACGATTACATAGTTCCCATGGTGCAGACCGGGAATCATGATTTTGGACCGCTGCTTCGCGCCATCCTCCAGGTGGCATGCTTCTATGCTGCAGGGGTGGCGGCTACCTATGTGTATAACCTTATCATGATATATATAAGCCAGGGGGCTTTAAGGGAGCTTAGGGATCAGCTTTTTGAACATATGGAAAAGCTGCCCATCAGGTACTTTGATTCCAATGCCCACGGTGACATCATGTCCACCTACACCAATGATATTGACACCCTGCGGCAGCTCATATCCCAGAGCATACCACAGATTTTTAACTCCACCCTTACCATAGTGGCGGTGCTTATTTCTATGATCAGGCTGTCCTTGCCTCTTACGGGGATCACCCTTCTGATGGTTGGAGTGATGCTTGTGGTGACGGGAAAGATCGCAGGACTTTCAGGGAAGTATTTTATACAGCAGCAAAAGGACATAGCCACTGTAAACGGCAATATCGAAGAGATGATGAACGGTCAGAAGGTGGTAAAGGTATTCAACCATGAAGAGGAGGCTATAGCAAAATTTGACCAGCTCAATGAGCAGCTTTACGACTCTGCCAGCAAAGCCAATACCTATGCCAACGTGCTGATGCCTGCCAATGCCCAAATAGGAAATGTAAGCTATGTGCTGATCGCTGTATTCGGCGGTGTGCTGGCGCTAAACGGATGGACGGGGCTGACATTGGGAAAACTGGCAAGCTTTTTGTCCTTTAACAAGAGCTTTAACATGCCCATAAACCAGGTGAGCCAGCAGCTTAATTTCATAGTCATGGCAATGGCGGGAGCCAAGCGTATATTTGCCATGATAGATGAGGAGCCTGAGCTGGATGAGGGCTATGTGACCCTGGTGAATGCAAGAGATGAAGATGGCAAGCCTATGGAGTGCAAAAATCACACCGGCAAGTGGGCGTGGAAGCATTATCACCAGGCGGACGGCACCACCACCTATCAGTGGCAGCAGGGTGAGGTGGTATTTGATGACGTGGATTTTGCCTATGTGCCTGAGAAGACGGTGCTGCATAATATCAAGCTTTATGCCAAACCGGGGCAGAAGATAGCCTTTGTGGGAGCCACCGGCGCAGGCAAGACCACTATCACAAATCTCATAAACAGATTTTATGACATAGCTGACGGCAAGATCCGCTATGACGGCATCAATATTAACAAGATCAAAAAGGCTGATCTGAGGCGGTCCTTAGGGATAGTGCTTCAGGATACCCAGCTTTTTACCGGAACGGTGGCAGATAATATCCGTTACGGAAAG
Source organism: uncultured Lachnospiraceae bacterium (assembly GCA_946630825.1). Taxonomy (GTDB): domain Bacteria; phylum Bacillota; class Clostridia; order Lachnospirales; family Lachnospiraceae; genus JAILEN01. Next base: position 1,044 of record CAMOZG010000081.1, on the reverse strand, counting down.
CTTGATGCCACGGATGAGGAAGTGAAAAATGCGGCGAAGCTGGCAAATGCCCACAGCTTTATCCGGCGGTTGCCTCAGGGCTATGATACGGTGCTTACAGGAAACGGAGCGAATCTGTCCCAGGGACAGCGGCAGCTTTTGGCAATAGCCAGGGCGGCTATTGCGGATCCGCCGGTGCTGATCTTAGATGAGGCTACCTCATCCATAGATACCAGAACCGAGAAGCTGGTGCAGGATGGTATGGATAGGCTTATGCATGGCAGGACCACCTTTGTAATTGCGCACAGGCTGTCCACCATCAGAAATTCCGACTGTATCATGGTTTTGGATCAGGGTCGCATCATAGAGCGGGGCAACCACGACGAGCTTATTAATGAAGGCGGCAAATACTATCAGCTTTATACGGGAAAGCTGGTAAATGCATAGGGTTTTGGAGGAGATAATGGAGGTTGAGATCCGAGACAAATACACCCGGCTTACGAAGCTTTTGATAGAAAAGGGCGTTACCATTACTACCATGGAAAGTTGTACAGGGGGGCTTATTGCCTCCCTTATTACTGATACAGAGGGGGCATCAGCCGTTATGAAGGGTGCCTTTGTCACCTACAGCAACGAGGCAAAGATCATGGCGGGGGTGGATTCCGGGATCATAGAAAAATACGGGGTGTATTCAAAGGAGACAGCCGAAGCCATGGCAATTGCCTGTAAAGATGCCTATGGCGCTGATATAGGAGTCGGGGTTACGGGAAGTTTTCTAAATGCAGATCACAATAATGATGACAGTGTGCCCCAGACGGTGTACTATGCCATAGCCACAGATGCAGGGGTGGAAAGCTTTTGCAAGAGCATCCCTCTTATGAGTAACCGCCCGGAGTGTAAAATGTTTGTGGCAGATCTTGTGGCTGACAGTTTATTTGCCCGAATTTAGGGCTTTTTTCTTAGCATTTCTTTTCATTTCTTATAAAGTTTTTCCTTTATGTTTCCGATATAGAGTTTAGAAGTGTAACTTTGGGCTTTTTTGCGTGCAGAATTGTCAGATTATAT
>CAMOZG010000080.1 GCA_946630825.1 uncultured Lachnospiraceae bacterium | reverse complement strand
GGATATCAATGTTTCCGAGGCCATCAGGGATTCATGTAACTATTTCTTTTATGAGGTGGGCTACAGACTGGCAGGAAGCACCAGATACAATGATGCCAACGGTATAGAAAAGCTGACAAAATATGCCTCCCTTTTCGGACTGGATGAAAAGACGGGAATAGAAATAGAAGAAAACACCCCGGAGATCGCCACGGAGTATCCGGTAATGGCGGCAATAGGTCAGTCCAACCACAACTTTACCACCATATCCCTGGCAAGGTATGTTGCAGCGGTGGCAAACAGCGGAACAGTGTACGACCTTACGCTTTTGGATCACATTACGGATTCCAATGGTGAGACCACCGAGGAATTTAAGGCAGAGGTGAAAAACCAGGTGGATGTGATAGGCCCCATGGAGTGGAGTGCCATCCACAGCGGCATGAGAATGGTGGTGGAAAATCTGTCAAGCTTTGACAATTTCCCCATAGAGGTGGCGGGAAAGACCGGTACAGCCCAGCAGGACAGAAACCGACCCAACCACGCGCTTTTTGTGGGTTATGCCCCCTATAACGATCCCAAGGTGGCGGTGGCAACCAGGATCCCCTTTGGATATACATCCCACAATGCCGCTGATGTGACAAAGGATATTTTGGGAGTATACTTTGACGTGGAAGCCTCCGAGCTTTTGGATACTTCAGTTGCAAACGAGGCTGCCGGTGCAGGCGGCAATGCAGTAACAGACTAACCGGGAGATATGATATGAGTGAACTTTGCACCATAAAAGCCAATTCCCATGGTATACAGCTTCTCTTAGATGCAGAAGCGGATTTTGAAACCCTTATCACGGATATATGCCGGGAATTTGCAGCCAGCCGAAGCTTTTTCGGAGCTGCTGATATAATACTTGAAGTGACCGGCAGGGAGCTTTCCATAGAGGATCTGAGGATCGTGGTACAGGCAATAGAGCTTAATTCTGATGTTAAGGTAAAGCTTCTGGCTGATTCAAACCCCGATCATGAAAAAAGAGCCCTAATGGATCTGGATGATTTTTATAACCGCCAGCGTAAGGAGAGGGTGCATTTTATCACTTCTGACGTGACAAACGGTGAGTCTTTGTCATATAATGAAAGCGTGGTGGTCATGGGGGATGTGAGATCAAATGCTTCTCTTTGCTCCACGGGAAATGTGATAATAATGGGAGATCTCATGGGATCGGTGATAGCCGGAGGCACTACGGATAAGGACTGCTTTGTGGCAGTGGCAGGGAAGGTCTTTTCCACGGATGTGATAATAGGCGGAGTATCCGGTAATATAGAATTAGAAGAGGAGCCTAAGGGGCTTTTTAAGAAAAAAGAAAAAAAACACGACGCAAGCTGCTTTGCGGTTTACAACGGCAGACTTTTGATGGAACCCATGAGAGAGGGTATATTGACACATGTTTCGTAACTACAGGCTTAAAAATTTTAATTTTTTCTTGATGATATGCGTATTTGTGCTTACTATTATAGGTATAGCCGTGGTGGGCTCTGCGGAGGCTTCCTACCAGAACAAGCAGATCATTGGGATGCTTTTGGGTATCATAGCCATGGTCATCACGGCTATCATAGACTATGATTTTGTGCTACAGTTTTACAGGATCTGGTATGCAGGGGCAATAGCCTTGCTTCTGTCGGTATTTACACCCTTAGGGCACAGTGTGGCAGGAGCTACCAGATGGATAGATGTGGGTATCAGATTCCAGCCCTCGGAGATCGCCAAGGTGCTTTTGGTTTTGTTTTTTGCCTATTATCTGGCAAAAAATTATGAGCATATAAACGAGCCCTCCTTTTTGCTGAGGTTTGCCATACTTGCAGGTATACCCTTGGCTCTCATAGTATCGGAGCCGGATCTGTCTACAACCATTGTTACATTTTTCATCCTTGCCTCCATGCTTTTTTGTGCGGGCTTAAGCTTTCGCATAGTAAGCTGGGCATTGGGGATAGGCATAGTATCCATAAGCGGTGTACTGATATTTCTGATAAACGGCTCATCTTTTTTGAAGGGCTATCAGAATAAGAGGATAATGGCATGGCTCTATCCCGACGAGTATCCCCAGGATTCCTACCAGCAGCAGAATTCCATCATGGCGATAGGATCCGGCCAGTTTTGGGGAAAGGGACTTAATAACGACAGCATAGATTCCGTTAAAAACGGAAATTATATAGCGGAGCCTCAGACGGACTTTATCTTTGCAGTGGCTGCAGAGGAGCTGGGGTTTGTGGGGTCAGTGGCAATCATAGTGCTTCTCTTTGCCATATCCGTACTTTGTATCAGGACTTCAAAGAGGGCAAAGGATCTGGCAGGGCAGCTTATCTGTATTGGGATGGCGTCCATAGTGGGGTACCAGAGCTTTGTAAATATCTGTGTTGTGACGGGACTGATGCCAAATACGGGACTTACATTGCCCTTTGTAAGCTATGGACTTACGTCTTTGGTCACGCTTTATGCAGGCATTGGGTTTGTGCTGAATGTAAGCCTGCAGCTAAAAAAAGCTTATCTATAGGGTTGGTAATTTAATGGGGGAAAAATATCATGAACATTGGATTAGTTGCGCATGATTCAAAGAAAAAGCTGATGCAGAATTTCTGTATCGCCTATCAGGGGATCTTAGCAAAGAATGATCTCTTTGCCACAGGCACCACAGGCAGACTTGTGGAGGAAGCCACTTCTTTATCCATTCACAAATATCTGCCCGGTCATTTGGGAGGGACTCAGCAGCTTGGAGCCCAGATCGAGCATAACGAGATAGATCTGGTCATATTTTTGCGTGATCCCCATACCAAAAAAGTTACGGAGCCGGATGTGCATCCCATAGTCCGTCTTTGTGATGCCCACAATATACCCCTGGCTACGAATCTTGCCACGGCAGAGCTTTTGATTTTATCTTTGGACAGAGGAGATTTAGAGTGGCGTGAGATGTATAAATAAGATTATTCCGGCTTTGCTTTTATGCCTGATCATTACCACATTAACAGGCTGCGGCAACGGGGAGATTTCAAATAAATATGAGATATATTCGGATACCCAAAGCTACGGCATAGTATCTGCGGGAAGCTCGGGGGCGGCTTTTTTTGCTGATGATAAGTGTATACCCCTAAAGAAAAACCGGGGTGTGAAAAAGGTGGACTCCAAGGTGGCAGAGGGAGGCGGACTCTTTAATATTGATACCGGCGAGATCAAATACGCCAAGAATATCAATGAGCGGATGTTTCCTGCCAGCACCACAAAGATACTCACAGCCTATACGGCTATAAAGCACGGGAATCTGTCGGAGGAGATCACTGTTTCGGAAAATGCCGTAAAGCAGGACGCGGATTCTTCCGTGTGCAATTTAGCTGCAGGGGATGTGCTCACTTTGGAGGATCTTTTATACGGCCTCATGCTTCGCTCGGGAAATGATGCTGCTGTGGCAATAGCAGAGGGAGTAGGAGGCAGTACTGAAAATTTCATGCAGCTTATGAATCAGGAGGCAAAAGCCTTAGGCGCCACCAATTCACATTTTGTTACACCCAATGGACTCCATGACGACAATCACTATACCACTGTGTATGATATGTATCTCATTACCAGTGCGGCAGTAAAGGACGAGACTCTTTTAAAGGTCATGTCCACCCAGTCCGTGGATGTAAAATACAAGGGGGCTGATGGGGGCGAGCGACAGCAGACATGGCTTAACACCTGTCAGTATCTTTCGGGTAAATCAGAGGCTCCCGAGGGGATCACCGTCATAGGTGCAAAGACCGGTACCACAGGTCCCGCAGGCTATTGTCTGGTGACCTATGGAACCAACAGTATGGGAGAGCATTTGATAAATATAGTATACAAAGCTGACAGCAGATGGAATCTTTACTATCTGATGAATCAGGTGTATGATGTTTTTGGCAATTAGAACTATACGGAAAGAGAGGGTAAATCTATGGCAATTTTAGTTACAGGCGGAGCAGGCTATATCGGAAGTCATACCTGTGTGGAGCTTTTGGATGCAGGCTATGAGGTTGTGGTACTTGACAATCTCTCCAATTCATCCGAGAAATCTCTTGATCGTGTGAAAGAGATCACCGGCAAGGATCTTAAGTTTTACAAGGGTGATATATTGGACAGAAAGATAATACAGCAGATATTTGATGAAAACACCATTGATTCCTGCATACATTTTGCCGGACTTAAGGCTGTGGGTGAGTCTGTACAGAAGCCATGGGAATACTATAACAACAATATAACCGGCACCCTTACTTTAGTGGATGTTATGAGACAAAACGGATGCAAGAATATTATTTTTTCAAGCTCATCCACAGTATACGGCACACCTGAGCATGTACCTGTTACAGAGCAGACCCCCAAGGGAACCTGCACCAACCCTTACGGCTGGACCAAGTCCATGCTGGAGCAGATCCTTTCTGATATCCAGTTTGCGGATAAGGAGTGGAATGTGATCCTTCTTAGATACTTTAACCCCATTGGTGCCCACAAGTCTGGTCGTATCGGAGAAAATCCCAACGGCATCCCCAACAACCTGATGCCTTATATCACCCAGGTGGCTGTAGGCAAGCTTGAGAAGCTGGGAGTTTTCGGTGATGACTATGACACCCCCGACGGTACTGGAGTAAGGGATTACATCCATGTAGTGGATCTGGCAGTGGGACACGTAAAGGCTCTTAAAAAGATAGAGGAAAATGCCGGTCTTAAGATCTACAATCTGGGCACAGGCACCGGATATTCCGTTCTCGATATAATCAAAAACTTTGAAGAGGCAACAGGGGTAAAGATCCCCTATGAGATCAAGCCTCGCCGTGCCGGAGATATTGCAGAAAATTACGCTGATGCCACCCTTGCCAAAGAAGAACTGGGCTGGGTCGCAGAAAACGGCATAAAGGAAATGTGTGCCGATTCATGGAACTGGCAGAAGAATAACCCCAACGGTTATGATGACTGATAGGGTCTTACACCGTCTTTAGAGGGATGAGCCACCATGGAATAATTTGTATGGTATATCACATATCCGGGAGCTGCGCCAGAGACTTTGCGCAGCTCCTTTTTTTGTACATAATCTATTTCCACCTTGTCAGAGTCTCTGCCGGTGGAGTAGTAGGCAGCAAGTGACGCTGCGATCTCATATATGTGGTCGGGAAGCTGGGGCGCTCCCTTTGACTTAACGATCACATGAGATCCGGGAATGGTCTTGGTGTGAAACCACCAGTCACCGCCGGAAGCGATCTTAAAGGTGACCTCCTCGTTTTGATAGTTATTTTTTCCAACATATATATGATAATCGTCCTCTGTTACGAAATGCAATGGAGACTGCTTTAGGGCACGGTTTCCCTTTCCTGAGCCGGTGGGGCGCTTTTTGGTGTAGCCGAAATCATAAAGCTCCTGCTTTAAGGGAGCAAGCTCAGACTCCTTTTCTGCCAGGGAGATGGAAGCCATAATGGAACCGAGGTGGTTTATGGAGTTTTCAGTCTCCGTGATCTGATCCGTAAGGGCTTCCCGGGTGCGCTTAAGCTTATTGTATTTCTGGTAGTATCTGTTGGCATTTTCCATGATGGGCAGAGTCTCATCCAAGGGGATGGAGACTTCTGTGCCGTCATAGTAATTTAGGACGGTGACTTTTTTCATTCCCGGGGTGAGCATGTAGGCATTTGCGGTCAAAAGCTCACCGTAAAGCCGGAATTTATCCATGGAGTCCGTATCCTTAAACTGCTTTTTCTGCAAAGCCAGCTTTTTATTGTTTCGTTCAATGAGATTCTGCAGAAGCTTTTTTAGGTCATGGGCTTTTTGATCCATGTTGTTTCGCAGGTTTTTCTGCTGGTAAAAATCAAAGAGAGCCAGTGAGATGGAGTCATATTCCTTTGTTATGAAATTTTCACCGTAAACAGAAAGCTTAAAAGGATAGACCTCTATGGGCTTATCTGACTTGTCTGAAACTATAACGGGATTAAAGTTTTCATTTTTCAGGTCATCCTTAAGCCGCATAAGCTCCTCATACAATGCATCCTGCTGCCAGGCTGAAAGCGACAGTACAGAGGCATCCGAGTCAATATTAAGTCTGTTTGAAATATCCTCAGCCATTACCGGTCCGAAGCCTGTTAAGGATTCAAAGAACATCTTTCTGATGGTAAGGGGTCGGGTGAAAATATCGCCGTATATTTCTTCCTTTGTCACAGTAAAAAGGTCGTAGTGATCTTTTTGTGCAGGTATGAAATACTCCCTGCCGGGGAGTACCTCCCTGACGGAGGAGACGGCGCTGCTTACGTGACGAATGGAATCAAGGATGATCCCCTTTTCATCTGTTAAAATGATATTGGAATACTTTCCCATGATCTCAACATAGAGGGTCTTTTTTGCCGGATCCCCCAGTTCGTTTAAGTGGTCGATATCAAGGGCTATGATGCGCTCCATGCCGGGCTGATAGACCCTCGATATGCGTCCGCTGCCAATGTACTTGCGCAGGAGCATGCAAAAATTGGGAGCAGTCATGGGACTCTCCTTATTTTCCTCCGTAAGATATATGACAGGCAGCGAGGGTGAAGCTGATATGAAAAGCCTGTTTGTGATCCGGTCCCGGGAGGCTGTTATTATAAGCTCCAAGGATTCCGGCTGGGAAATCTTTTTTATATGTGCACCTGCAAGTTTTTTGTTAAGCTCACAGGCTATGGCGCAAATAGTTATACCGTCTATGGACATATGATACCTCCAGTCAGGAGCTGATATGGGCTCCTTAAAAACATAACGGGTTGTATTATAGCATAATTCCTATGGGTTTCGCAATGCCAATAAACCGCGTAAATAAGCCATTTGTGACGATTTTCCTTGCAAAAGGGGATCATATTGTATATAATGGTCTATGTATGTGAAATAGGAGAATTTTTATGGCTAACAGTATGACAGGCTTCGGCCGGTATATCAGGGTTGATGATGACTTCAGGATCACCGTGGAGATAAAATCCGTTAATCACAGATATCTGGATCTCAATATCAAACTTCCCCGCCTGTTATCCTTTTGTGAGGTGGATATCAGAAAGCTGCTTTCCTCCCGTATCAACAGGGGAAAGGTGGATGTGTTTGTCACCTTTGAAAGGACAGGGGGAGATGAGGATATAATCTATCATCCAGGTGTGGCAAAAAAATATTACGAGTGCCTTAAGGATATGCAAAGGGAGTTTTCCCTTGACGGCTCCATAAACATAGGACTTTTGGCACGGATGCCTGATGTTTTTACAGAGGGTGATGCGGTACTTGACGAGGATCATATCAAGGAGAACCTGCTTTCTGCCACATCCGAGGCTTTGGATGAATTTGTAAAAAGCAGGCAGGACGAAGGAGATCGTCTGGTGTCGGATCTTTTGGACAAGCTGGATCGTATGGAGCAGCTTGTTAAAAAGCTCAAAGAGCGTTCACCTCTTGTTATAGAGGAGTACAAAAGCCGTATCCTTGAAAAGACCAGGGAGCTTATTGAAGATCAGAAGCTGGATGAAAGCCGGGTCCTTGGAGAGGTGGTAATTTACGCCGACAAGATCTGTATAGACGAGGAGATGGTGAGGCTTTCCTCCCATCTGTCGGAATGCAGAGCCACCCTGACAGGTTCACAGGATGTGGGTCGAAAGATGGATTTCCTTGCTCAGGAGCTTAACCGTGAGAGCAATACCATCTTGTCCAAGAGCACCAATGTGGAGATCGCCGATATAGGTATCGAGCTTAAGACCCTTATCGAAAAGATCCGTGAACAGATTCAGAACCTGGAGTGATAATACTATGCTTAAGAAAAAAGGAATCGTGACGGTGATCTCGGGCTTTTCGGGAGCCGGTAAGGGAACCATAGTAAAGCACCTTATGGCAGATCACCACAACATATACAATCTTTCCATATCTGCCACCTCCCGCAGTCCCCGGGTGGGTGAAGAAGAGGGGGTGGATTACTTCTTTAAAACCAAAGAAGAATTTGAGCAGATGATAGAGAGGGGAGAGCTTTTGGAATACACCCTCTTTAACGGAAATTACTACGGCACACCCAAGTCATATGTGGAGGAGATCACAGCCTCGGGCAAGGATGTGATCCTTGAGATCGAGATAAACGGCGCCCTGCAGGTTAAAAAGTTTTTCCCCCAGGCACTGCTTTTATTTGTCACTCCCCCGGATGCCATTACTCTTAGGGACCGGCTGGTGGGCAGGGGCACCGAGGCAATAGACGTTATAGAACAAAGACTTGCCTTATCCTATGAGCAGTCCTTTAATATGTCAGAGTATGACTATCTTATAGTCAATGATGATCTAAACAGTTGTGTGGATCTGGTGCACTCCATTATTTCCGCAGAGAAATACAGGTGCTTCAGAAACACTGACAATATAAAAGAAATGCAAAATGAGCTTAAGATATTTTCGAAGGGAGAATTAAAATGATACATCCGTCTTATGTGGAACTTATGAAGGTAGTTAATGAGGAGACAGCTTTGGTTGGCGAGGAGCCGGTGGTAAACAGCCGCTACAGCATAGTCTGTGCCACAGCTAAAAGAGCCCGTCAGATCATTGACGGAGATGAGCCCTATATATCCGGGGCTGAGAATATGAAGCCTCTTTCAGTAGCAGTGGAGGAGCTTTACGAAGGCAAGCTTAAGATCCTCACTGATGAAGAAGTGGCGGAAAAGGATGAGGAGCTCAGCTCCTATCTGGAAAAGAAAAAGAAGCAGGATGAGATCTATGCCGAGCGTGAGCGTGAGGCAGAGAAGTTAAAGAGAGAACAGGAAAGCACTGCCAAAGCTGAGAAAAAGGCGGCTGCCGAGGCGATGCTCGATACCATGGAATACGACGAGGAAGACATAGAAGAGGAAGAATAAATCTTATGGCCTCTGTTTACTTTGTATCCTTGGGATGCGACAAAAACCTCTGTGATTCCGAGCATATGATCTTTGATCTGCAAAAGTCAGGTCATAATATCTGTGATGATCCTGCCGAAGCAGAGGTTATCGTGATAAACACCTGCAGCTTTATATTGGATGCAATGCAGGAAAGCATTGATACCATCATTGAGATGGGCTCCTACAAAGAAAACGGAAGCTGCAGAGCCCTTATAATCACAGGCTGTCTGGGACAGCGGTTCTTTGACGAGATAGAAGCGGAGCTGCCTGAGGTGGATGCGGTGCTGGGGACCAACTCATGGGATAAGCTTTCAGCTACCATAGATGAGCTTTTGGCGGCAAAGGATATGACCACCCCCATGATCCGTATAGATGAGCTTACGGGACTTCCGAGGTCCGAGGGACGGGTCCGTACAGATCCCATCCCCTGTGCATATTTAAAGATCGCCGAAGGCTGCAACAAAAGATGCACCTATTGTGTGATCCCAAAGCTTCGGGGTGCATACAGAAGCGTCCCCATGGAGGAGCTTATAAATGAGGCTAAAAGACTTGTTTCGGAGGGGGTCACGGAGATATCTTTGGTGGCTCAGGAGGTCACACTTTACGGAGTGGATCTATACGGAGAAAAATCCCTTACCCGCCTTTTAAAGGAGCTTACAAAGATAGAGGGTCTCGGCTGGATCAGACTTTTATACTGCTATCCCGAAGAGATAGATGACGACCTCATTGAGGTTATGGCTCAAAATGAAAAGATATGCCACTACATAGATATGCCCATACAGCATTCCTCGGATGCGATCTTAAAAAGGATGGGCAGGCGAACTGATAAGGCGGACATAGTCCGTATCATAGAAAAGCTAAGAAACGCCATGCCGGACATTGCAATCAGGACTACCCTTATTGCAGGCTTTCCGGGAGAGACCGAGGAGGATCATAAGGAACTTTTGGATTTCATCAAAACTATCAGATTCGATCGGTTGGGATGCTTTGCATATTCAAGGGAAGAGGGTACAGTTGCCTATGATATGGAGGATCAGGTTCCTGACGAGATTAAGGACAGATGGGTAGACGAGATCATGAGGGCTCAAAAGGAAGTGACCCTCGATATCAATAAGTCTCTTTTAAATACCACCATAAGGTGCTTCATTGAGGGCTCCATTGAGGAGGGGGTATATGTGGCAAGATCCTACAGGGATGCCGGTGATGTGGACTGCTGTGTATTTGTTGAAACAAAGGATCCCCTTATGAGCGGTGAATTTTGTGATGTTACCATCAGGGATTTTAAAGACTATGATCTCATTGGAGAGATAGCACACTGATACAGATCAGGGAAGGGAGAGCATATGGAATTTCTTAAAAATCTTAATTTGCCTAATCGCCTGACTTTGCTTAGGATCATTATGATCCCCGTATTTGTATTTTTCCTGCTTATAGCTCCTGACAGCGGAGCCTGCAGGGTGATAG
>CAMOZG010000079.1 GCA_946630825.1 uncultured Lachnospiraceae bacterium | reverse complement strand
GGGAATGACTTGATTAATTATCATAAAACAACGGAAGATGAAAAATATGAAATATGTGGATGGAAGTATGAAGGTGAATATGCTATTTATAATACATCGACATATGAAGAGCAGCTGAAAGACAAGCGTGGATTTGCTAATCCAATTAACAATTATTATACAGTGTTTGATGGAAAACAGTTGGTTGGCTTTTTTAACTTGATTGATGAAGAGACAGAAGTTTTCTTTGGGATTGGTGTGGCTCCAGATTGCTGCAATAAAGGTTATGGGCGAGAAATATGTGAGGAAGCGCTTGAATTATCTCGTGAATCATATCCCGGTAAGACGATTTATCTTGAAGTTAGAACATGGAATTCAAGAGCTGTTAAATGTTATGAGAAGGCTGGTTTTAGCATCGATGGAGAACCAATCAAACAAACGACTTCTATAGGTGAAGGTGTGTTCTATCGTATGGTGGCGCATTGATTTCAGAAAAATGACCCCATCGGGAAGGGGGAGATAAAATTAGTATGATAAAGGTGTTATTCATCTGCCACGGCAATATATGTCGTTCTGCCATGGCGGAATACGTAATGAAAGACATTGTAAAGAAAGCGGGTGTGGAGGAGCTATTTGAGATCGCTTCTGCTGCCACCAGCTCCGAGGAGCTGGGGAATCCCATGTATCCGCCGGCGAAAAGGAAACTTGCGGAGCATGGGATAAGTGGGGATGGCCATAGGGCACGGAGGATGCGCCCGGATGACTATGATGCCTACGATATGCTCATAGGAATGGACAGTGAAAACTTGTATAATATGAGGCGTATGTGGCATAATGATGAAAAGGAGCGGACATCAGCCGGGCTGGATGGCAAGATATCTTTGATGATGCAGTATGCAGGATATGAGAGTCGGGGAGAAATAGCCCCCATTGATTCGGTCAGAGAGGTTTCTGATCCATGGTATACCAGGGACTTTGAAGCTACCTGGCAGGATGTATCCAGAGGATGCGCAGGGCTTTTGTCATATGTTCTGAATAACAGTTACTAAAACAGCATTAATACGGAGCAGGATCATGGCAGAGAAAACTCAAAACTCAAGTATAGGCGACAGGGTCATACGTGAGGAAGCTAAAATACGACGGGACGACAAGGGGAAAAATGCGGCAAAAAAAGAAGGGATGAAGCTGCCTGTAATAGTATTAGGAGCCGCCATTTATGCACTGGGGTTTAATGTTTTCTTACAGCCCCTTCATCTGTATGCCGGAGGCATGATGGGCTTTGCCCAGCTTATCAGATATGGGATGGCACAGCTCGGGATGGATTTTAAAGGCGTAGACATTACAGGTGTGATCTACTATTTCCTCAATATTCCGGCGCTGCTGATCGCCTGCAAAAGAATGCGAAAACGTTTCATCATTAAAACCATCATAGCGGTAAGTACAGTGACATTTTTGCTGCTTCTGATACCAATTCCCGCCGTGCCGGTTTTGGACAGCACCCTTGGAAATGCCATGATCGCCGGTCTCATCTGCGGGGCGGGAGTGGGAATTATACTTCTGATGGGCGCCTGCGACGGCGGAGTGAATCTGATCGGCATACTTTTGATAAACAAAAACGGAAATACCAGCGTGGGAAGAGTGAGCCTCATTGCCAACGTTATTTTATACGGCTGCATGCTTTTCCTTTTTGATATTCCAACTGTTATATACTCCCTGATCTACTCTGTGTTCAGCTCCATAGCCGTGGACAAGATCCACGCCCAGAATATCAGCACCCAGGTGACGGTCCTTACAAAGCTTGCCGACACCAGGGATATGGAGATAGAGGTTATGGGCAGACTGAACCGTGGTATGACTGAGGTGGATGCAAACGGGATATTTACCGGAGAGCCGGTGAAGATGTTCATTATCTTTATCAACAAGCATGAATCCGGCAGGCTTCGTGGAATAATTAAAGCCCACGATCCCAATGCCTTTATAGTGGAAAACGAAGGCGTCAGGATAGAGGGCAATTTCTTAAGAAAGTTAGAGTAGGATGGGGCATACCATCCTACTTTTTTTCGACTTTAATACAGCATACTGTCCTTTTTGGGAGTGCTGATCTGATACATTACAAGGAGATACAAAAGCCAGCTGAATATTCCGGTGGTAAACCAGGCGGCAGCATCTCCTGCCACAGCCAGTGCATAGCTGGAAGCCTGTATAGAGATGAAAGCCATGGCAAGTCTGGCAATAAGCTCCATTACACCAAGCATCAGCGCCGTCTTTCCGTATCCGCATGCCTGCATGGTATTTCTGTATATAAATATCATGGCAAGGGGCAGGTAGAAAACAGCGCATTCGTACATATAGGTCTTGGCAAAGGGCATATAGGAAGCCAGATCTGTTCCGGCATCAAAAAACAGGCTGATTATATACGGCAACAGGATCACGCTTAAAATACCGCTTATAACGGAATAAATGGCAGAGATCTTAAAAGCATCCCGGGTGCCCTGACGTATACGGTCGTAGTCTCCGTGACCGAAATTCTGCCCCACATATGCTGCCATTGTCTGTCCGATAGAAGGCATACCTGCGGTCATGAGATTGACCACTTTACTTGCTGCGGTAAAGCCTCCGACTGCCACAGAGCCGTAGATATTGATGGAGGCTTGCATGACCATGGTTCCTGATGCGGTTATACCAAATTGGAGTGCCATGGGAACGCCGATATTAAGCTGCTTTAAAGTGTATTTTTTATAAAAATGCCAGTCATCCCTCAGGGGTTTTAGCACATCCACCTTTCGATATATATGTATCATACAAAGAACAGCCGACACACCCTGGGACAAGACTGTGGCAAGGGCTGCACCAAAGGTTCCCATATGAAACCCGATTATAAAGACCAGATCCAGAACTATATTTAATAGAGCGGAAAAAATCAAAAAGTACAGGGGTGTTCTGGAGTCTCCTATGGATCTAAGTGAAGCGGCAAGGAGGTTATAGGCAATAAGGGCAATACTGCCGGCGCAAATTGTAGATATATAGTCGTAGGCGTCCTGATATATATCAGCAGGGGTATTCATGATCCTAAGCAGCGGATGCATGACCACCAGGGAAATGGCAGTGATCACCACCGTACTTACGGTGCCCAAAAGCAGGGCATTGACAAAGGAACGCCGGGTGCCTTTTCTGTCACCGGCGCCATACTTCTGGCTTATCAGTACAGCGTAGCCTGTGGTCAGTCCGTTGGCAAGACCCATGATCATAAACATGATAGTGCCGGTGGAGCCGACGGCAGCCAAAGCATTGGGACTTACAAACCGACCAACTATAACCGTATCGACCATATTATAAAACTGCTGAAATATAAACCCAAGGAGAATGGGTGTTACGAACTTAAGTAATAAGTTGAGGGGGCGTCCCTCGGTCATCTTTGCTTCCATAAAAACCTCAAACCTTTATTATACCGGGAATTGTACCGCAAATCTTTTTTCGTCAATGGGAAGTATTATATAACTTAATTAGAATTTGTAAAGTATTATATTGACAAAAATATAGGAAAAACGGAAAATATTTTGTAACTATCGAAATGTATTCGGGATGGTTGCCAATGATCTGTAAAATACAGTATAGGAGGATAAAGATTTGGAATTAGTCAATGCTGGTGGAAGAACTGTTTATATAGAAGCTCAAAAAAAGGCAGAGGGACAGGTGAAATTTGCAAAGGATATAGGCAGACTGCCCTATCCCCCCGCCCTTGATGACATACTTAAGGACGAGGGTGCTTTAAACGAGGAGCACGTAGGAATTATGGAGATCCCCCTTGAGAGAGTGATCGGTACAAAGACGGCAGGAAGACAGGAGGCGTTTTCTTACGACTTCCTCCCTCTTTTGGATATTTTTTCCGAGTTTGGAGCTAAATGGGTAAACCTGTATAATGCCCAGATGGAAGAGGGCTTCAGGGATCCTGTGAAAATGTATGAATACATGGGGTCATTTTTCGTCCAGGAGGGTAATAAGAGAGTGTCGGTGGCGAAGTATCTTGAAATGGTGACCATAGCCGCGGACGTCACCCGGATCCTTCCCCGGAAAACGGAGGATGAAGCGGTTAAAATTTACTTTGAGTTCAGGGATTTTTTCAGATCCTTCCCCACCTATGATATTGAGATCTCTGAGTCCGGCGGCTATGAGAAGCTTGCCGCAGCATACGGGCAAAAATTAGACGGGCTTCTTTGGGATGAGGAGTTGAGGAGATCCATATCATCTTCTTTCTATGCCTTTAAAAAGAAGTTTGACGAGAAAAAGAAAAAGGGAAGCGCCATATCAGTCAGTGCCGGGGATGCTTTCATGCTGTACATAGGTCTTTATGGAACAAAGGAAAGCGCAGCGCTGGTTCCGGACAGTATATTGGATGAGAGGGTGACAAAGCTTTGGCGGGAGTACGAGTTTTACGCCGGGACAGGCAAGGCGAAGCTTTTGTATGAGAGCAACGACAGCGACAGCTATTCCATTCGTACCGTGGGTCTTTTCAGAACTCCCAAGTACAGCAAAAAAAATCCCCTCAAGGCGGCTTTTTTCTACCGGGGCAATACCTTAAATTACAAGTGGACCAGGGATCATGAGATGGGCAGACAAAAGCTTGAGGAACATTACGGAGATCTGATAGAGACCTACCCTTACGAAAATCTGCAAAATTCCGAAGAGCTTAAGGCTGCCATAGATGATGCATACAAAAAGGGGTGCGGGCTTTTCTTCACCACGTTTCCCGGGATGATGGCAGAAGCCAGACGTTCATCCATACACTATGAAAAAAGCTCTCACTTTTTAAACTGCTCAATAGGCGAGACAAGCAATGTGGTGCGTACCTACTATGGAAAAATGTACGAGGCGAAGTATATACTCGGAGCTTTGGCGGCATCTCTTTCCACCTCACATGAGATAGGATATATTGCCTCCATCCCCACCTATGGGATCCTTTCTGACATCAATGCATTTGCCATAGGCGCAGCCTTGATCGACCCTTATGCGCAGATAAAGCTGTCCTGGGGACTTAAGAAGGGTGTGGATCTGGCAGAGGAAATGAAAAATGTGGAGATCCTGTCCGGAACCCTTGACAGGAATCCAAGGGATCCCTCAAGAGAATACGGGATCTACCGCCGTGATGAGGAGGGCAAGCTTTTAAGTGTGGCAATGCCCGCGTGGAACTGGGGGGAGTATTATGTCAGGATCATCAGATCTGTACTTGCGGGATCATATGAGAGGGAAAAGGAGGATGGTATCGCAGTCAGATATTACTACGGACTCTCATCAAATGTGATAGACGTGCTTTTGTCCGAGAGGCTGGATTATAAATCCCAAAAGCTGGTGGACGGACTGAAAAAAGCCATTGCTTCGGGGCAGATCAATCCCTTCGGAGGGGAGATCCATACACAAAAGGGAGTGCTGCAGACAGAGGGAAGGCTGTCTGAGGATCAGCAGATATCCATGGACTGGCTTGCGGATAATGTGATGGGCGAAGTGCCGCCCCTGTCGGAGTTCGAGGTGGATGATGATTTCCTCGCCGGAATGGAAAAGGGCGATCTGGTGGATGGAGAGGTTTTTGCAAAGGGCAGGTAAACTGTCATAGGAGAGTATGGGATGAAGATACTTTGTCTTTCGGATATAGAAAACAAAGGTTTATGGGATTTTTACAACAGGGAAAAAACCAAGGGGGTGGATCTTATAGTATCCTGTGGGGATCTGGATCCCAGCTACCTGGAATTTCTGGAATCCATGTCCAATGTGCCGCTTTTATACGTGCATGGAAATCATGATGATAAGTATGAGAAAAAGCCGCCCCTGGGGTGCACCTGTATTGATGAGGATATATACGATCACAAGGGCCTAAGGATCATGGGACTGGGGGGCTCGGTCAGATACAGCGGCAACAAAAATATGTATACCCAAAAGGAAATGGAGCGCCGGGTAAAAAAGCTTAGGAAGAAAGCTGTGCTGATGGGTGGTATCGACCTTTTGGTGACTCATGCTCCGGCAGCAGGCTATGGAGATCTGCCGGATCTGCCTCATAATGGCTTTGAGTGTTTTAATGATGTTTTAAACGAGTTCAAGCCCCTTTATATGCTGCACGGACATGTGCATATGAATTATGGCAAGGTGGAAAGGGAGAGGAGCCACCCCTCAGGTACTAAGATAATAAACTGCTATGACAAATATGAATTGGAGATCCCGGAATCAGCGTATCCTGATCAGGGGGCTACAGGATCTGCAATGTACGATCTGTATATCCGAATAAAAAACAAAGTCAGATGATTTGCCTGGTGGAACTGTCCGGCGGCAGACAGGTCATCCGCGGTGAAATCCCATACAATTTGCATACAACGCGAAACAGGTGAGCCATGATCGCCTCATCACTGCGACCGCTCACCTGCTTCTCTTCTTCGGCTTCTCCAAGATACACATCCTCCAATCTCTTTTTTTTCCTTCACGGCTAAAACAGCCTCTGTTCGGGAGCTTGTATCTCTCTATAACTACCGTTCCCGGAAATCACCAGCCGGGCTCTGGCTTAAACTTCAAAAAATTGTGTAAAACTAATTTCCCATTGGACCGTCTCTCGAAAGAGCCTCCTTTCCGCTAACTGTATTCCTTCCTTTCTGACTTTTTGCTTCCTCTACCGGCAACTTCCGATCTAAACTGTCTGCCGGTGTTTCTTCCGTTTCTTTATCGTGAGTTAATATTACTACACAATAATTCATCTGTCAATATAATTTTTAGAAAATACACAGAAATACAATACAGAATTCTTATAATTTGCGGAATTAAACAAAATATTCCGACAACTCCGCCGGCGCCACAGCATATAATCAGAAGTTCTTTATTGTGCGGAATAAACGAAAGAGGCGTGACATTCTGGGCGAAAAAGGTAAAATAACATGACAATTCTTAAGAAAAAGCGTCTTTGCAATTATTTGGGGTTGCAGGCGCTTTTTTGTTGTTAAAAACAGGGAAAAGTGGTATCATGGATGGGATTGTACAAAGTCATGATAAAGGAGCAAGGCAGAGAAAATGAGTATTTTTACAAAGATGTTTGGCACCCACAGTGAGAGGGAGCTTAAGAGAATAGAGCCCATAGTGGATCGAATAGAGGGACTGAGACCTCAGATGCTGGAGCTTTCTGATGAAGAGCTTAGGGCAAAAACAGATGAATTCAAGGACAGGTTAAAAAACGGAGAGACACTTGATGACCTGCTTCCCGAAGCATATGCAACCGTCAGGGAGGCGGCTCACAGAGTGTTTGATCTTGAGCACGATCCCGAAAACGGCATGGAAGGCGGCATGGAGCACTTCAGAGTGCAGCTTATAGGCGGTATCATCCTTCATCAGGGACGTATCGCCGAGATGAAGACCGGTGAAGGAAAGACCCTTGTGTCCACCCTGCCTGCATACCTTAATGCCTTAGAGGGCAAGGGAGTCCAGATAGTTACGGTAAATGACTACCTGGCAAAGCGTGATGCTGAGTGGATGGGTCGTATCCATGAGTTTTTGGGACTTAAGGTTGGCTGCGTATTAAATGACATGTCCCGGGAGGAGCGCCAGGAGGCTTATAACTGTGATATCACCTATATTACAAATAATGAATTGGGCTTCGATTATCTGAGGGACAATATGGTGGTGAGAGAGGATCAGCTTGTTCAGCGTGAGCTTCACTACTGCATTATTGACGAGGTGGACTCGGTGCTTATCGACGAGGCACGTACCCCTCTTATCATATCAGGACAAAGCGGCAAATCCACAAAGCTTTACGAGATGTGTGATATACTTGCCAGACAGCTTAAAAGAGGTGAGGATCTGCCTGAGTTTTCCAAGGTTGATGCCATTATGGGTATCGAGCAGGAGGAGACAGGTGACTTTATAGTCGGTGAAAAGGACAAGGTGGTGAACCTGACTCAGGAGGGTATTAAAAAGGTTGAGGACTTCTTTAAGATAGATAACCTGGCTGATCCCGAAAACCTGGAGATCCAGCACAATGTTATTTTGGCACTTCGTGCCCACAATCTGATGCACAGGGATCAGGACTATGTGGTGAAGGATGACCAGGTGCTCATAGTGGACAGCTTTACGGGACGTATCATGCCCGGGCGCCGTTATTCCGACGGACTTCATCAGGCTATCGAGGCAAAGGAGCATGTGAAGGTCAAGCGAGAGAGCATGACTCTGGCAAATATCACCTTCCAGAATTTCTTCAATAAATATGACAAAAAGGCAGGCATGACCGGTACTGCCCTTACCGAGGAACAGGAATTCAGGGACATCTACGGCATGGACGTGGTGGAGATCCCCACCAATAAGCCCATAGCCAGAGTGGATCATGATGATGCGGTATATAAGACCAAAAATGAAAAGTACAAGGCAATAGTGGAGGAGGTCAAGCGTGCCCATGCCACAGGTCAGCCTGTATTGGTGGGTACGGTTACCATAGATGTATCCGAGCTTTTATCTAAGATGCTTTCCAGAGAGGGCATAAAGCATAATGTCCTTAATGCAAAGTTCCATGAGAAGGAAGCCCAGATAGTGGCAGAGGCAGGTGTACATGGTGCAGTTACCATAGCCACCAATATGGCAGGACGTGGTACCGATATCAAGCTGGATGATGAATCCAGGGCTGCAGGCGGTCTTAAGATCATTGGTACAGAGCGCCATGAATCCCGTCGTATAGACAACCAGCTTCGAGGACGTTCCGGTCGACAGGGTGACGTGGGTGAGTCCAAGTTTTACATTTCCTTAGAGGACGATCTGATGCGCCTCTTTGGTTCCGAGAGACTCATCAAAACCTTTAACAGCTTGGGTATCGAAGAGGGCGAGGAGATCCAGCACAAGATGCTTACGGATGCCATAGAAAGAGCCCAGAGAAAGATCGAGTCCAATAACTTTGCCATCAGAAAGAACCTGCTGGAATACGACCAGGTGATGAATGAGCAGCGTGAGCTGGTATATGCCCAGAGACGCAGGGTTCTGGCAGGCGAGAATATGAAGAATCAGATCCTTGATATGATAAAGATCAAGATATCCGAGATGGTGGATACGGTGATAAGCACCGAGACCGCCAGGGATGACTGGGATGTGGCGGAGCTTACCAGAGTGATACTTCCTGTGATCCCGCTTAAGCCTGTGACCAACGGACGTATCGGGGATGTAAAGAATATAGATGCTCTTAAGGAGATGCTGACAAAGGAAGCTTATGAGCTGTATGAGGCAAAGGAAGCCGAATTCCCTGAGCCGGAGCAGTTCAGAGAGGTGGAGCGTGTCATCCTGCTTCGTGTGATAGACCGGAAGTGGATGGAAGAGATCGACGACATGGATCAGCTCAGACAGGGTATCGGACTTCAGGCTTATGGTCAGCGTAATCCCGTGGACGAGTACAAGATGGCAAGCTATGACATGATAGACGCCATGAACGAGTCCATCCGTACCGATACCATCACCATGCTTTACCGTATCCGCATTGAACGTCAGGTGGAGCGTGAAGAGGTAGCAAAGGTCACCGGCACCAATAAGGACGAGACCGCTTCCTCCGGACCCAAGACCAGGAAGAATGCCAAGATATATCCCAATGATCCCTGCCCCTGCGGATCCGGCAAGAAATACAAAAACTGCCACATGAAACTGGGTGGATTTGAGAACTGATAGATGATATAATTGTTTTAGAGTGTAGAAGGATTTGCAGGAAAGGAGGTTCCCTATGACTATGGAGGAGAATAGCAATCTGGTCAAGATATTAGAGGCAATGGGGCTAAAGGAATATGTGGGAGATTTTATTCTCGGGATTGAGGGGACCATCTCACCTGAGGAGTCTGCCAGAAGGCTTATGGAGGCCATAAAAGAAAAAGAAAAGTAATATGGATAAGTTTATATTGCACGCCCCGTATGAGGCGACAGGCGATCAGCCCCAGGCAATAGAAAAATTAGTGGAGGGTTTCAGACAGGGCAACCAGTTTGAAACCCTGCTTGGCGTTACGGGAAGCGGTAAGACCTTTACCATGGCAAACGTAATTGCAGCCTTAAACAAGCCCACGCTGATCATTTCTCACAACAAGACCTTGGCAGGACAGCTTTACTCCGAGATGAAGGAGTATTTTCCCGAGAATGCGGTGGAATACTTTGTGTCATACTATGACTATTACCAGCCCGAGGCCTATGTGCCCCAGACCGACACCTATATAGCCAAGGATTCCGCCATAAATGACGAGATCGACAAGCTTAGACTTTCTGCCACAGCTTCCATGTCGGAAAGGAAGGATGTGATCATTGTATCCTCGGTATCCTGTATCTACGGTATCGGCTCGCCGGATGACTATGAGAATATGATGATATCCCTGCGACCCGGTATGGAGATGGACAGGGATGCGGTGATCCACGCCCTTATTGACATGCAGTATGTGAGAAATGACATGGATTTTACCAGAG
>CAMOZG010000078.1 GCA_946630825.1 uncultured Lachnospiraceae bacterium | reverse complement strand
TCCCAAAAGGCGAGTCTTTTCATTGTCCGTGCCCAGAATGTCTATCAGGGCATGAGAGATTACCAGACCAATATCAATACAAAGATCACCAAGGACGTAAAGCGTATCAATGACATAGGCAAGGAGATCTATGAGCTGAATCACGAGATCCAGAGGGTTGAGGCTGGGAAGACCGAGACTGCCATGACACTCAGGGATCAGCGGGATGCTCTTTTGGACGAGCTTTCGTCACTTGCAAGAATAGAATATAAGGAACTGCCGGACGGTATAGTCAAGGTAAAGCTGGAGGGGACGGATTTTATCAACGAGTCCCAGTGCTATCAGATGGGGCTTAGAAAGGATCCTTTGACAGGTTTTGTGGATCCCTACTGGCAGCAGCTTTCCAGTCCTATTGCAGAGGATTATTACTATGTTTTTAATACAGACAGGATCAGCGCCTTGAGTAATTCTGACGTGGGTGAGGTGAAGTCCCTGATCCTGGCAAGAGGAGATAAGGTGGCAACATATGAGGATATAGATCCTCTTACACCTGAGCAGTACAGCAAGGGCATATCCAATTCCGTTATGATGAATGCCGAGGCGGAGCTGGATTCCATGATCCATTCCCTGACCACTGCCATCAATGACCTGCTTTCTCCTATTACAAAATCCACAAACACCCAGCTTTTCTCCGAGGATTGCCAGGTAAACGGAAAAGAGACGGTACCTTTGGATCCCGAGTATCTTGACGGAAGCAATATAGTGGGTGTGGACATCATGGGCAAGGAGGTCACCATAGCCCCGGGAGAAAAGTACCTGTTGGTAAATGATGCTGCCGGAAATAAGTTTTTCATCACGGCTGATACCCGGGTGCTGGATACGGATAATGCCCTCTACGGATCGGATATGACTCTTCCGCCCCATGAGCTTTTTTCCAGAACAGGCTGTGACAGATATACGGAGTGTTTTTACAAGGACGCAGATGGCAATGCCAAAAGCATATTTGTATACAATGAGGAGGATGCTACGGATCCTGCCCTTTGCTACAGCATAAAGTCCATGACAGTAAATAAGGATGTGGTGGAGGATTCAAGCTGCATACCCCACATTACCGAAAATGGAAATATAGCCTATTCCATGGCGGATTCAATATACAACCTGTGGGAGGAAAGGACATTTACCCTTAATCCCAATGATACGACGCCCTGCTCATATTCCGAGTTTTATGCCAAGATGGTGGGATCCATAGCCACCTCAGGGTCGGTTTTTAAAACCACATCCGAAAGCCTTAAGGGTACGGTGGAGTCGGTGGAGGCAAACCGGCAGGCGGTGATCGGGGTGTCCTCTGACGAGGAACTTACAAATATGATCAAGTTCCAGAATGCATACAATGCGGCCAGCCGTTATATCAATACGGTAAGCGCCATGATAGACACTCTTTTGTCGTCACTATAAAGAAAAGCGAAGGATCGGTGGGGGCCTTCGCTTTTTTAATTTTATAATTAGGTTATTTTTTGCCGTATTATGTCGATAAATACTATAGGATCAGGATGATCATAAGAATCAGCGCAATGGAATGCCGCAAATTGGGATCGTAAGATACAGGAGCAAAGCCCCATACCGGTCCCTTGGATTTTTGTAAGAGAGGTATTCCATGGCATCTACTTTTTTTGGTTTACATATAGGATATTCGGGACTTAATGCATTTCAGGCGTCCATCAATACCACAGCCAACAATATAAGCAATGTCCAGACGGATGGGTACTCCAGACAGGAGGTCAATCTCACTCCTTCTTCTGCCATGCGTGTATATCAGAAGTACGGCAGTACCGGAACCGGTGTTACCGCTGAGTCAGTGACACAGATCCGTGACGAGTATTATGACCAGAAATACTGGTATACAAACCCCAGCAAGGGCTTTTATGACAGAAAGGTCTATTATCTGGACCAGATCGAGACCTACTACACAGATGATGCCGCCAATCCGGGATTTTCATCCATCCTTGGGAAGATGTTTGACTCGCTGGATTCCGTAAAGGGAAATGCCGGAGATACTTCGGTGCGCAACGAATTTGTCAGTAATGCGGACAAGCTTTGCACCTATTTTTCCAGCACAGCCACCTCTTTACAGGAGCTGCAGTCCACCATTAATGACGAGATCAAAACCACAGTTGACAGCGTAAATTCCATTGTAAAAAAGGTTACGCTTCTTAATAAGCAGATCAATACCATAGAACAGCAGGGCGCCAAAGCCAATGAGCTTCGTGACCAGAGAGCCCTTTTGATAGATGAGCTTTCCAATATCATGACGGTAAGCGTGGAGGAAAGCGAGGTAGTTAACTCCAACTATCCTGATATGCACACGGGAGCCACCATGTTTAAGGTAAAGGTGAACGGACAGCTTTTGGTGGATACCTATGAATACAATGAGCTGGATGTTACAGTAAGGAGTGCCAAGCATAACCAGTCGGATGTGGAGGGACTCTATGATGTGATCTGGAAGAGCAGCCAGAATACTTTCAATATCGGAAGTAATCAGCTTTCCGGCAGTTTAAAAAGCCTTTTCGAGATCCGGGACGGCAATGATGAACAGAATTTCAGAGGAGTGGTGGCAGATATAAACAGCGAGGGCGTCCGGTTAGAGCATCTTTCCACTGCCAATATCAATGAGATGAATCTGCCGGACAAGGGATCCTTTACAGTTAATAACTACACTTTCACCTATGACGGATTTAAGGCAGAGGTGGACGGGGATGGAAATGTTCAGAGTGTGACACTGAATGTGGATCAGGCGATCTCCCCAAGCATAGTGGAAAAGATCCGGTCACAGCAGTTAGAGATCGGAGAGTCCGTGAATTTCAAGGGGATTCCCTATTACCAGAATCAGATGAATACTTTCTTAAGGGAATTTGCCACAGCTTTTAATGACATCCATAAGGAGGGCAAGGACTTAAACGGAGATCATGGGATTTCATTTTTTGTGGCGGACGACCGGACACAGGTGCGAGAGGGGGGAGAGGGGGATTTTGACGTAGATGTCAGAGAGCTTTTGGCCAAAGCCCAGGAGGAAGAAAACGAAAAGGCTGCGGCTGCAGGAGAGACTCCCAAGACCCTGCAGTATGCCACATTTTACAGCACTGATGATACTTACTACAGACTTACGGCATTGAATGTGGATGTGGCGGATGCCATTACCGCGGATGCTAAAAAGCTCTGCACCACCAGATACTATGAGGAGGACGGCGAGACAGCCACAGACAAGGGCAGAGATGCATACGACCTGACTGAGAAGCTTTTGGAACTGGAGAGCAACAGGACTTTTTACAAGGGTAACGGTGCTGACAAGTTTTTGCAGTGTATATATGCGGACATCACCGTTGATACCCAGGAGTGCGAGACATTTTTGGATAACTATACCAATGTTATAGATGCTATCCAGGCTCAGAGGGACTCCATATCCGCTGTGGATGAGGACGAGGAGGCGCTTAATCTGGTCAAGTTCCAGAATGCCTATAATCTGGCGGCAAAGGTGATACAGGTCATGACGGAGATGTACGATCAGTTGATATTGAACACAGGAGTGTAAGTTTCCTAAAGCAATACGTAATTGGAGGATTTATATGAGAATCACAAACAGCATGATAATGAATAATGCAGGTGGAAATATCAATGGTACAAAGGTGCTGGTGGATAAGCGCAATACCCAGATGACCACTCAGAAAAAGATACAAAGACCCTCTGAGGATCCTGTTATTGCGGTGCGCTCCTTAAGACTTCAGACCACCCTGTCCAAGGTGAACCAGTATTATGAGAAAAACATCCCTGATGCCGAATCCTGGATGAACGTGACAGAGACAGCTCTTAACAATATCAAGGACATAGTGACAAATATGAGGACCCTTGCCAACAGGGGTGCCACCGAGACACTGACCCAGGATGATCGCAATACCATTTTGTCCCAGATGAAGGCTCTTCAGGAGCAGGTCTATAATGAGGGCAATGCGGACTATGCAGGCAGGACTGTTTTTACCGGATATCGTACCGATAAGTCCCTTACCTTTGTGGAGGGTGACAGCAAGACCACCTATAATATCTGTGAGCCATCAAGCGCGGACAGTATAACCAGAAGCAGATATTATACCAATCTGGTGGATGTGCCCACAAATCCCACGGAGGTTGCGGCAGAGCCTACGGATGCCATGGATATGACAAAGACGGAGTACAACAGGCTTCGTCTTGCCTACGACAGTATAGGGGAACTTAATGCATTTACCTATACCATAGACGGTACTGATTATGTTACAAATAGTTTTGAGGAAAAAACCGCAAGCTTTACTTTTTCCGACGGCACCACAGCTACCGCTGATTATAAAGTAGCCAGTGCCGGTATCACCAATTCGGCTTCTACGGTAGTAAATCATCCTTTTGCCTATGCCAATTATCCAAATGAGCTGGCAGCCCAGAGGGCGGCTATAGAAAAGGCTATGTCGATCTTGGACAGCGGTCATAATGCGGTGATCTACGCTGACGATAATGGTGTCTATGTAAATGAAAGCTACAGCGAGGGCAGCGGAGTTGATGACGGAGATTTTTTGATCTTTGATGATGAGGAGGACTGGGATACTTACTGCAAGAGTGTGTCAGGCTCTGAGGAGACCGGCAAGGTGGTGGGGGACAATGATATAGTGCTCATAAAATCCACCGGAGAGATGGTTTTGGGTGACAATATTGCATCCAGATTTATGACAAAAAATGCCACCTTTAAATCAGATTATACTAAAACCGGATTTGCTGCCGGGGAACTGAGACCCGAGTATTATTTTGACTGCTCACAGCTTACTGACAGTACCGGAGCAGGGGTGGGAGGCTATGACCCCGCTACCATGACTCCATACAGTGTTTTTAACGGTGTGAACAGTGCCGGTGATGCCCTTAGTATGGAACAGAGGGGAACCATATTTGACAAGCAGGATGATGATGGCAATCTGATACGTTATGATATCAATTACACCGTGGCACAAAACCAGGAGCTTACAGTGAATTTAGAGGCCGGAGAGTGCATAGATCATAATATTTACCAAGATATGGGAGATATGATCAATGCGGTAGAGTGGTCCATAGATGCCCATGATAAAGTTGACAAAATAAAGGCAATGATGAGGCAGGATCAGTATGCCGACGATACCAGTCAGGCAAATCTGCAGAAGTGGCTGGAGGCTGCCCAAAAAGAGGCGGATTACTATGATGATAACCTCTCGAAGCTGTACTCCACCGAGCTTGGGATCTGTGACAATTACTTGGAGGATGTCAATCTTTCCATAACAAAGATCGGCTGTAAGGGAGATCAGCTTGCCATGACAAAGACGAGGATGAGCAACCAGCAGGAGACGGTGCAGGAGCTTCAGTCCACCAATGATGATATGGATCTGTCAAATATCATCCTCCGCTATACTGCGGCATATACAGCTTATCAGAGTTCCCTTACTGCAGCAGGCAGGCTGGGGCAGCAGACACTTTTGAACTATATATGATGATTTTTTTGGTTATGTATGGTATAATTTACGAAGTCGTGGTTGAGGCAGATAAATGCCAAAAAAACAGTAAAGGAGAAAGAACATGAGGGTTAATACAAGATTATTTGGAGAGGTAGATATTGCGGATGACAAGATCATCACTTTGGATAAGGGTATCGTAGGATTCCCGGACCTCAAAAAATTTACTCTTATATACGATACGGAAAAGGAAGACAATACTGCCATAATGTGGTTTCAGTCCATAGACGAGCCCCAGTTTGCCATGCCGGTATGCGTGCCGGGGGATATCATACCTGAGTATAATCCCACGGTCAATGACGAACTTTTGGCACCTTTGGGCGAGCTTACAGAGGAAAATCTGTATGTACTGGTTACAGTAAAGGTTCCCAAGAATATCGAGGAAATGACGATCAACCTCAAGGCACCTATCATAATCAACACAGACACCTTAAAGGGTGGACAGCTTATAGTTGAGGATGATTATGAAGTTCGCTACCCGGTTTATGAGATCCTTAAGGCGGCGAAGGAAAGGGCAGGTGCATAAATATGTTAGCATTAACGAGAAAAAAGGGCGAGAGCCTGATGATCAATAACAATACAGAGGTCACTATT
Organism: uncultured Lachnospiraceae bacterium; assembly: GCA_946630825.1. GTDB lineage: Bacteria > Bacillota > Clostridia > Lachnospirales > Lachnospiraceae > JAILEN01. The sequence goes on along the minus strand of CAMOZG010000078.1, from coordinate 4,518 downwards.
TTAGAGGTTCGCGGCGATCAGGTTAAGATAGGTATTGCCGCTCCCAAGGAGGTTCCGGTATACCGCAAGGAGGTATATCTCCAGATCCAGGAGGAGAATAAGGAGTCCATGAGTGCCGATAGCCTTGAGGCTTTAAAGAACCTTTTTTGATCAGTTGCAATAATTTTTTTAAAAAAATTTAATTCTTCACTAAAGTTTTTATAATTAATATCCGATATAGCAGACAGAGATATCTATAAGTATCTCTGTCTTTTGTAAATTCACACGCCATTTTTTATCGCGCTCATGGCGTGGGAGGAGATAGCAGGTACATGAGGGTGCCTGCAGGTAACAACCCGGAGATTCCGGCAAACGCGACACACGGAGGTGTTAGTTATGGAAATCAGTACAAGTTATGGGGTGACCCGACCAGAACAGGGAAGTTCGGTGACCAGGACTCCGGCTCCCGCACCTGCTCCACCGGAGCAGTCACAAAAGAGTGAAGAGCAGGCTGTCTCTGCCATGCCCCCACAGGTGGTGGGCAATCCTAAAAACGAAGAGGAAGGCAGCGAGGGGCAGACTCCAAATCACGAGACCATCAAAAAGGCTGTAAACGAGATCAACAAAAAGGCTCAGGGAACTGAGGCTGTCTTTGGTATCCACGAAAAGACCAACAGGGTCACCATTAAGATCGTGGATAAGACCACCAAGGAGACCATTAAGGAGCTTCCTGCCGAGAAAACCTTGGATCTCATTGCCAAAGCCTGGGAGATGGCTGGGATTTTAGTTGATGAGAAGCGATAGGAGGATATGATATGGCGATCAGACTATCAGGATTGAATTCCGGATTGGATACAGAGGCTATCGTCTCTGCCATGGTGTCTGCATATTCCACTAAAAAGGACAAATACGTTAAAGCCCAGACCAAGCTGGAGTGGAAGCAGGATGCATACAAATCCATCAATGCCAAGGTATATGGACTGTACAAAGACATCAATGCGCTGAGGTTTACCTCTGCTTATAATCTGAAAAAGACCACGGTCTCGGATTCCACCAAGGCGTCGGTTTCCGCTTCAGGCAGTGCTATCAATGGCTCACAGGAGCTGGGAGTGGCGAAGCTTGCCAAGGCAGGATATCTGACAGGAGGGCAGTTTAAAAGCGGTACCACCGGGTCTACCAAGCTTTCCGAACTGACCGGATTTACCGGTGATGGTACTATCAGTGTCAATGGCAAGGATGTGAATGTAACCGGTGATACGACTATTGACCAGTTTGTAACAAAGCTTAATGATGCCGGGGTCAAGGCTTCCTTTGATGCTACCAACCGCAGGATATTTGTATCTGCCAAGGACAGCGGAGTGGAAAATGACTTCACCCTTATGGGGGCGGACTCCAACGGTAACAGTGCGCTTTTGGCACTGGGTCTCTATCAGGGTGTAAAAGAGGAATCGGCTACATATATTGAGGCGCAGAAGCTGGCTAAGTATTCGGGAAAAAGTGATGATGTGCTTAAAACTATCTTAAATGGTCTTAAGAGTGCACATGAATCCCTGGATGAAGCCACGGCAGCAAAGAAAAGCAATCAGGCAGCTTTAGACTATGCCAAGGCTTACGATTTGGTGAACGGCTATGTAGACAGTGCCGATTCCGTGGTTTCAGAGGCTGCCGGGAAGTTAAATGCGCTTTTGGATGCCGGTGCCGAGGAAGCGGCCTATTATGATCCATATTCAGACACATTTTATAAGCATGTCAAAGAAAATGACGACGGCAACGGGAACAAAACCTATACATACTACAATGAGGAAGACGAGAATGGAGAGCCTACAGACGCAATAACGCGTGCAGATTCCCTGATGAGCTATGAAGACAGGAGAAAAGAGCTTGCAGCCAAGGCTGGTCTTCTGACTAAGGAAACTGATGATGAGGGCAAGGTTACCTACAAGGATAATGGATATGCCAAGTATGTGGCAGCCAGAGCCACCATCAAGGAATATGAGGCCTCTGATTCAGAGACGGCAGAGACTATCAAGGCTAATGTAAGCCAGGCCATCACAGATTATACAGTTGCTATTAAAGCCAACGTCGAAGATATAGCCAGTGCTAATAAAACCATCTCAGACGGTGTTGATTTGGATAAGTATTTGGATGAGTATGATCCTGAATCAGACACTGGGTTAGACAGTATCAAAGCTCGTATTGCTGCTGCAAAGGATATAGTGGATGATGCTAAACTTAGTGAAAGCGAGTTGAAGGAAAAATTAAAAGACACTGCCTCTGCGACAGCCACTAGAGTAGACGGTCAGGATGCGGTCATATATCTTAATGGGGCCAAATTTACGGGTTCATCCAATAAGTTTACCATTAACGGCCTCACCATTAATGCCACCGGAGTAACAGGAACAGAGGAGGAGATCAAGGCTGGTACCGGTAATGTGACCATTACCACCGCCACGGATACAGATGGCATATATGACAAGGTCAAGGATTTCCTGTCCAAATACAATGAGGTAGTAAACTCGTTGTCCTCACTGTATAATGCGGACTCCGCCAAGGGTTATGAGCCTCTGACTGATGATGAAAAAGAGCAGTTGACTGATACACAGGTGGAAAAATGGGAGCAAAAGATCAAGGATTCCCTTTTACGCCGCGATCAGACTATCGGAAATATCATGTCCGTAATGAGCAATGCCATGGCAAAGTCCTATGAGATAGGCGGGAAAAAGGTTTCCCTGTCCACCTTTGGCATCAACACTCTGGGGTATTTTAATTCAGATGTGAATGAAAAATATGCTTACCATATAGACGGTGATGAGGATGACAGCGCTACCTCCACCAATAAGGACAAGCTTAAGGCTGCCATAGAGGAGGATCCTGAGACTGTGACCGACTTCTTAAAGCAGCTTACAGACGGATTGTATAAGAGCCTTGATAAGCAGATGAAGTCCACTTCCATGAGAAGTGCCTATACCATCTATAATGACAAGGAGATGGAAAAGGAAAAGGCAAATTACACAAAGCTTATCTCTACCTGGGAGGACAGGATATCTGCCATGGAGGAGAGCTATTTCAAGAAGTTCACTGCCATGGAAAAAGCGCTATCAACCATGCAGTCCAATTCCTCGGCTTTAGGAGGATTGTTAGGAGGCTGATGGGTTTTACATGATCTTCAAAATATACTTGCAATTCTTTGGGATTGCAAGTATATTTTTGTGTGAGAAAATAAAAATATGTGATTTGGGGTAAAAAATACTCCGCAAGTTTCCGATATCTACTTTGAAAAGCAGGAGGCGTGATCATGCCTTCTTAAGATTCCGGTTTCAGACACGGATGTTTGAAAGGAGATAGAGATTATGGCACCTATGAACGGTTATGCTGCATATGCTAACAATAAGATCATGACAGCGTCCCCGGCTGAGCTTACGCTCATGCTGTATGAGGGGGCTATTAAATTCTGCAACATTGCCATAGTGGCTTGCGAGAACAAAGAGATAGAAAAGGCTCATATTCATATCAGAAAGACAGATCGTATATTGGAGGAATTCCAGATCACACTGGATCGCAAATATGAGGTGGCGAAGGATTTTGATGAGGTATATAAGTACCTGCGCAGCCGTCTTTTAGAGGCCAATATCAAAAAAGATCCTGAGATTTTGGAAGAGGTGTTGGGGCACCTTCGCACCATGCGTGATACCTGGAAGGAAGTCATGAAGCGCACAGCCAATGGCACAAAGGTTGGCAAAGGTGCATAAAAGAGGTTTTATATTATGGCAACATTGGACTATGTGATAATGCTTAGGGAGAGCCTTCAGAAAAAAAAGGCTCTCCTTAACGATATTATTATAAGAAATGAAGAGCAAAAGCAGATATTGGAGGATAGTAAATCCACGCCGGATGAGTTTCAGGCAAATATCGACGCCAAGGACGCTCTGGTGCAGCAGATAGTGGCATTGGACGACGGCTTTGAGAGCATATTTAAAAAGGTTGAGGCAGAGCTGTCTGCCGATAAGGATAAATATGCTGATGAGATCAAAAAAATGAAAAAGCTGATCTTAGAGGTCACTGATCTGTCGGAGCGGGTCCGTGCCGGGGAAAAGATCAATGCCGATCTAGCCAGAGCCAAATTTTCCGGTATAAAGAACCAGATCAAGATGGTCAGAAAGAGCAGGACTGCGGTTAATAACTACTATAATAGTATGATGAGGACCAACTATTATGATCCACAGTTCTATGATAGTAAAAAGTAAAAAAGATATGGAAATTCTCAAATAAAGGTGATATAATTCAATTATATTTAGTACATTGAAAAGAGAAAAATTTTTTCGAATTACCCCTAAAGTATCGGAGAGAAGTTCCGATATAATAGGTGTAAGTAATAAAAAGTAGTAATCCCGCGACCCAAAGGAGGGTACGCCCGGCGGGTCAAAGGTTACACTAAGTACAGTTACAATTTAACCATAGCAAATGTAACAAGGAAGTTACAGTATATTCAAGGAGGAATTATTATGGTAGTACAGCACAACATGCAAGCAGCTAATACCA
>CAMOZG010000077.1 GCA_946630825.1 uncultured Lachnospiraceae bacterium | reverse complement strand
GTACGGGCATGTCACGAGTAGGAAGAATGCCAATCGCGATACCTGCCGGAGTAACGGTGGATGTTGCAGAAAATAATCATGTGACGGTTAAGGGACCTAAGGGAACTTTGGAGAAGACTCTTCCCGTCGAGATGGAGATCGTAAGAGAGGGCGAAGAGATCTTAGTAAAGCGTCCCAACGATCTTAAGAAAATGAAGTCGCTGCACGGTCTGACCAGAACACTTATTGCAAACATGGTAACAGGTGTTACAGACGGCTACAAAAAGGCTCTTGAAGTCAATGGTGTAGGTTACAGAGCAGCAAAACAGGGTAAGACATTGACACTTAACCTGGGATATTCACATCCTGTAGAGATGACCGATCCCGAAGGTATCGAGACTACCGTAGATGGCAACAACATCATAGTCAGTGGTATCGATAAGGAAAAGGTTGGCCAGTTCGCAGCAGAGATCCGCGATAAGCGCAGACCTGAACCTTATAAGGGCAAGGGAATCAAGTATGCTGATGAGACAATCAGACGCAAGGTTGGTAAGACCGGTAAAAAATAAGTAAAGGAGAGGATATTCCATGGTTAGTAAGAAGAATAGAGCCATTGTTCGTGGACAAAAGCATAGAAGAATGCGTCATCATCTTGCCGGAACGAGTGAGAGACCCAGACTTTGCGTATTTCGTTCCAACAATCATATGTACGCTCAGGTGATAGACGATACAGTTGGTAACACATTGGTAGCTGCATCCACTCTGGATGAAGAGGTCAAAAAAGATCTTACAAAGACTAACAATGTTGAGGCAGCAAAGAAGCTTGGTTCTGTCATAGCAAAGAGAGCTATGGACAAGGGGATCAAGACTGTAGTTTATGACAGGGGTGGCTTCATATACGCAGGTAAGGTTGCAGCGCTTGCCGAGGCAGCCAGAGAAGCCGGATTAGATTTTTAAGGAGGAAAGCGATTTATGAAGCGAACCATTTATGAGCCGGGCGAGCTCGGCGAGTTACAGGAAAATGTGGTAACCATAAAGAGAGTTACCAAGGTTGTTAAGGGTGGTCGTAACATGCGCTTTACCGCTCTGGTAGTGGTAGGTGACGGCAACGGTCATGTAGGTGCCGGCCTGGGCAAGGCTACTGAGATTCCCGAAGCTATCCGCAAGGGTAAGGAGGATGCTATGAAAAAGCTTATCTCCGTAGAGCTGGATGAGAATCACAGTATTACACATGACATTACCGGAAAGCATACCGGCGCATCAGTTCTTCTTAAGAAGGCTCCTGAAGGTACAGGTATCATAGCCGGTGGTCCCGCCCGTGCGGTCTGCGAGCTGGCTGGAATTTCCAATATTCGTACCAAGTCTTTGGGATCTTCCAATAAGCAGAACGTGGTACTGGCTACCATAAATGCACTTTCACAGCTTAAGAACCCGGAGGATGTTGCAAAACTTCGCGGCAAGAGCGTTTCCGAGATACTCGGTTGATCATCCGTGATTAGGAGGAAAGCAAAATGGCAGATAAAAAGTTAAGAATTACACTCGTAAAGTCTACGATCGGTGCAGTTCCTAAGAATAAAAAGACTGTAGAAGCTTTGGGCTTAAGAAAGATCGGTAAGACTGTAGAGATGCCTGATAATGATGCCGTTCGCGGTATGATTCAGAGAGTAAGGCATTTGGTTAAAGTAGAAGAGATTTAAGGAGGTGCCGTAATGGATTTAAGTAATCTAAGTCCCGCAGAGGGTTCTAAGCACGGCGACAGATTCAGACGTGGTCGTGGCCACGGTTCAGGCAACGGCAAGACCGCAGGCAAGGGACATAAGGGTCAGAAGGCTCGTTCCGGAGCACCCCGTCCCGGCTTTGAAGGTGGTCAGATGCCCCTTTATCGTCGTATCCCCAAGCGTGGATTCACTAATCGCAATACTAAGAATATCGTGACACTTAATGTAAGTGATCTGGAGAGATTTGAATCAGGTACAGAAGTTACTGTAGATGTTCTTCGTGAGAGCGGACTCATCAAAAACGGCTTTGATGGTGTCAAGATCCTTGGCAACGGAGAGCTTACAAAGAAGTTGGATGTTAAAGTCAATGCCTTTAGTGCCGGAGCAAAGGAAAAGATTGAGGGTCTTGGCGGAAAAGCTGAGGTGATCTAATGTTTCAGACATTGCGTAACGCTTTAAAAATCAAAGATATCAGAAAGGGACTTCTTTTTACCTTTCTGATGCTCATTGTAGTGAGGCTGGGATCCCAGATCCCTGTCCCCGGGGTGAATCCGGATGTATTTAAGGAAATGTTTTCCGGTATAGGTGATGCCATGAACTTCTTTGATGCCATCACCGGTGGATCCTTTGAGCAGATGTCAATATTTGCTCTAAATATCACCCCGTACATTACCGCATCCATCATAATGCAGCTTCTTACCATAGCCATTCCGGCTTTGGAGGAGATGCAGCGTGACGGTGAGGACGGTCGTAAAAAGATCAATCAGATCACACGTTATGTGACGGTAGGCCTGTCAGTTATGGAATCCACAGCTATGGCTATCGGATTTTCAAGAGGCGGCTATCTGGATGAGGATGGTGCTTTTATAATCATAACCCTGATAGTTGTACTCACTGCCGGTTCTGCAGTGCTTATGTGGATAGGTGAGCAGATCACCGAGCATGGTGTGGGTAACGGTATATCTATCGTCCTGGTGATCAATATCATTTCACGTATACCTAATGATCTGGCTACTTTGTATGAGCAGTTTATGAGCAATAAGACCATTCCCAAGGCTGTACTTGCAGGTGTGATCATCGCCCTGGTGATCATTGCTATCGTGGTAATGGTAGTTGTACTCCAGTGTGCGGAGCGCAGGATCCCGGTACAGTATTCCCAGAAGCTTCAGGGAAGACATTCTGTAGGCGGAACCAGCACACATATTCCCCTTAAGGTAAATACCGGCGGCGTGATCCCCGTGATCTTTGCCCAGTCTATCATGCAGACACCGGTCATTATAGCTACACTTTTAGGGAAGAATCAAGGCACAGGCTTTTGGGCAAGAGTCCTTCAGGGCTTGTCACAGTCCCATTGGTTTAACCGTGAGGATTGGATACTTTCTATAGGTGCTGTGGTGTATGTGTTGCTTATAATCGCATTTGCTTACTTCTACACCACCATAAGCTTCAATCCTTTAGAGATCGCTGACAATATGAAGAAGCGCGGCGGCTTTATCCCGGGTATTCGCCCCGGCAAGCCCACCTCTGACTATCTGAACAGCGTGCTTAACAAGATAGTATTCATTGGAGCGGTAGGACTTTCCATAGTATCTATCATCCCCATTGCCATCAACGGATTGTTTAACGCATCCGTATCTTTCGGTGGTACATCCATAATCATTATCGTGGGTGTGGTGGTTGAGACACTCAAGCAGATCGAGTCTCAGATGATGGTTAGAAACTATAAGGGATTTTTATCAGAGTAATTGACAGTTGGAGATGCAGATCTTTTCTGCGTCTCCCATTTTGACAAAGGAGGGTTTTTATGAAGATAATCATGTTAGGTGCACCCGGTGCAGGCAAGGGAACACAGGCAAAGCAGATAGCAGCAAAGTATAATATCCCTCACATTTCCACAGGAGACATATTCCGTGCCAACATCAAAAACGGTACAGAGCTTGGTAAAAAGGCAAAGGAGTACATGGATCAGGGACTTTTGGTACCCGACGAGCTGACCTGTGATCTGGTTATGGACCGTATCGCAGAGGATGATGCGAAAAACGGATTTGTCCTTGACGGATTCCCCAGGACCATTCCCCAGGCAGAGGCTCTTACGGCTGCCCTTGAAAAGATCGGTCAGAAGATGGATTTTGCCATTGATGTGGATGTACCTGATGAAAATATCGTAAACCGTATGTCCGGTCGTCGTGCCTGCTTAAAGTGCGGAGCTACATATCATATAGTTGCCATTCCTCCTAAAAAGGAAGGAATATGTGATGCCTGCGGCAGTGAGCTGGTTCAGCGTGATGATGACAAGCCTGAGACAGTTCAGAAGAGACTGGATGTATACCATGAGCAGACCCAGCCCCTCATTGAGTATTACAAGGGTCAGGGAATATTAAGATCCGTGGACGGCACGGTTCCCATGGAAGAAGTATTTACAGCCATCACAAGTATCCTTGGCTAAGATGGCAGAAATTAATGATCTACAGGAGGAAAGATTTTGTCTAAAGCAGATGTAATTGAAGTGGAAGGTACCGTGATAGAGAAGCTTCCCAATGCCATGTTTTCTGTGGAGCTGGAAAACGGCCATCAGATATTGGCGCATATAAGCGGAAAACTTCGTATGAACTATATCCGGATCCTTCCGGGAGATAAGGTAACAATAGAGATGTCTCCGTACGATCTTACCAAAGGTCGGATAATTTGGCGTGACAAATAAAAAACTCTTGTATTTTGAATAGAGCAGTAGTATAATACTACGCGGACACTTTACGCGAGGGGTGTTTTTTGCCCTTTTCGCAGACCCTATTTTTGAAAGGAGGATCACCGTGAAAGTAAGATCTTCAGTGAAGCCTATGTGCGAGAAGTGCAAGGTGATTAAGCGCAAGGGAAGTATCAGAATCATCTGTGAGAACCCTAAGCACAAGCAGAGACAGGGTTAGAGCAGAGTTTCGGGACCTGCTCCTGTCGGAGTAGTGAATTTTCGTTAAGAAAATTCATAAGTTATCATATTTATATGGCGGCTGCAGTATAGCTGGTATTGAGTATCTACAATATCGTAAAGTTATACTGTTCATATGATATATGTAGACATTCTCTTTACTTAACATACCGGGAGGATGTCACGACACTTTTGGTTTAACATTTTTAATGGAGGTTGTAGACACATGGCTCGTATCGCAGGTATAGATTTACCTAGAGAAAAAAGGATCGAGATCGGACTTACCTACATCTATGGCATTGGCAGAGTAACTTCTAATAAGCTGCTTGCCGAGGCCGGTGTTAATCCTGACACCCGTGTCAAGGATCTGACTGATGATGAGGTAAAAAAGATCAGTGACGCCATCGATAAGATGGATATTATGGTAGAAGGTGATCTGCGTCGTGATGTTGCACTTAACATCAAAAGACTGCAGGAAATCGGCTGCTATCGCGGTATTCGCCACAGGAAGGGACTTCCCGTACGTGGTCAGAAGACAAAGACCAATGCACGTACCCGTAAAGGACCCAAGCGTACTGTTGCGAACAAGAAGAAGTAATTATCAGGTAAAAGAAATAATTGAGAAAGTAGGTTAGTTTTGTTATGGCTAAAGTAGTTAAAAAGACAACGAAAAAGCGCGTAAAGAAAAACGTTGAACATGGTCAGGCACACATCCAGGCTTCTTTCAATAACACTATCGTGACATTGACAGATGCTCAGGGCAATGCTCTTTCATGGGCAAGTGCAGGTGGACTGGGATTCAGAGGTTCAAGGAAATCTACTCCTTATGCTGCACAGATGGCAGCAGAGACTGCATCAAAGGCAGCATTGCCTCACGGTCTGAAGAAGGTAGATGTTTTTGTAAAGGGACCCGGTTCAGGAAGAGAGGCAGCGATCCGCGCTATTGCAGCTTGTGGAATTGATGTTATATCCATCACGGATGTTACCCCCGTTCCCCATAACGGATGTCGTCCGCCCAAGCGCAGAAGAGTATGATGAACCAGAAGTCGTATTCGTTTTTATCAGGAGGAATTTAAGGTATGGCAGTTAATAAGACACCTATCCTAAAAAGATGCAGGTCTCTTGGCTTAGAGCCTACATTTTTGGGTGTAGATAAGAAGTCTAAGAGAAAGCTTATCCGCAGCAACCGTAAGGTTTCAGAGTACGGATTACAGCTTCGTGAAAAGCAGAAGGCCAAGTTTATCTATGGCGTTTTGGAAAAGCCCTTCCGTAACTACTATGAGAAGGCAGATAACATGAAGGGTATGACAGGTGAAAACCTGATGCGTATCCTTGAGAGCAGACTTGATAACGTGGTATTCCGTATGGGTCTTGCCCGTACTCGCAGGGAGTCCAGACAGGTAGTAGGTCATAAGTTCATTCTTGTAAATGGCAAAAAGATCAACATCCCCTCTTATCTGGTTAAGCCCGGTGATGTGATTGAGCTTCGTGATGATGCGAAGTCCATGACCCGTTTTAAGGAGATCACAGAGGTTACCTCCGGCAGGATCATTCCCGAGTGGATCGACTATGATGCAGATGCTATGAAGGCTACAGTTAAGAACCTTCCCAGCAGAGAGCAGATAGATGTTCCTGTTGATGAGATGCTCATCGTCGAGTTGTATTCTAAATAAGAATAGGATGATTGTAGGGTCAAAGCTTTTATTTGACCCTATGGTCATAATAAAAACCATAAGGGAGGGTCTGCATGTTAGATTTTGAAAAGCCGAATATTCAGATAGCCGAGATATCAGAAGATAAAAAGTACGGTCGTTTTGTGGTGGAACCCCTTGAGCGTGGTTATGGTATCACTTTGGGCAATTCTCTCCGCAGGATCATGCTTTCATCCCTGCCCGGCACCGCAGTCTCTGAAGTCAAGATAGACGGTGTGCTTCATGAGTTTGCTTCCATCCCGGGGATCAAAGAGGATGTGGCTGAGATAATCATGAATATCAAGTCTTTAGCTCTGCGTAATAACAGCAAGACAGATGAGCCTAAGACTGCATATCTGGAGTACAGCGGTGAGGGAGTGGTACATGCTTCCGACATCCGTTTTGACAGTGATATCGAGGTCATGAACCCGGATCTGGTTATTGCCAATCTGAACGGTGGCGCTGACTGCAAGCTTTACATGGAGCTGACCATTACCAATGGTCGCGGTTATGTAGGCTCAGACAAGAATAAATCAGATGACACACCTATAGGGATAATTGCTGTGGATTCCATCTACACACCCATAGATCGTGTTAATATGAAGGTGGAAAATACCCGTGTAGGTCAGGTGACAGACTATGATAAGCTGACACTTGAGGTCTATACCAACGGTACTTTGGCACCGGACGAGGCAGTAAGCCTCGCAGCCAAGGTTCTCTCCGAACACTTAAAGCTCTTTATCGATCTTTCAGAGGCTGCTACAGACTTTGAGGTGATCGGTGAAGCACCCATAGAGAGCAAGGACAAGATAAACGATATGCCCATTGAAGAGCTGGAGCTTTCTGTCCGCTCATACAACTGCCTGAAACGTGCAGGAATCGGAACTGTCAAGGAGCTTTGCAACAAGACTTCTGACGACATGATGAAGGTAAGGAATCTGGGACGTAAGTCCTTAGAGGAGGTCCTTCAAAAGCTTTCCGATATGGGACTGTCGCTTCGTTCAGGAGACGATTGATAAATTCAGGCACATTCGCCTGTCAGTTACAACGGACACCGGTAAGTCTATAAAGCACGGAGTCCGATCTCATCAGGGCATAAAAGCCCGCGTATCCTTGTAAGTCCGAGGGGCAAAGGATATGTAAGCCAAAGGAGGTAAAAATGGCAAAGTACAGAAAATTATCCAGAACATCATCTCAGAGAAAGGCACTGCTTCGCGGTCAGGTAACAGAGCTTCTGTATCATGGCAGGATCGTTACTACCGAAGCAAAGGCAAAGGAAGTTAAAAAGATCGCTGAGGGTCTTATAGCTTTGGCTATCAAGGAAAAAGACAACTTTGAAGAGGTTACGGTTCAGGCAAAGGTTGCCCGTAAGGATGCTTCCGGCAAGCGTGTAAAGGAAGTTGTAGACGGGAAAAAGGTTACGGTTTATGACACCGTGGACAAGACCATCAAAAAGGATCAGCCCAGCCGTCTTCATGCTCGTCGTCAGATGAACAAGATGCTCTACAAGGTTACCGAAAAGGGCGAGAAGAGACGTGACAGCAAGGAGATCGATATAACCACAAAGCTTTTTGAAGAGTATGGACCCAAGTATGCAGGTCGTAACGGCGGATATACCCGTATCATCAAGATCGGTCAGCGTAAGGGTGATGGAGCTCTTGAGGTTGTACTGGAGCTGGTATAAGATTACTGGAACGGATTTGAATTGTCCGGCGAGGTGCATATGCTTCGCCGGATTTTTTTGACAGGAAAATTATGAACGAAAAAGGGCAGCAATGATATGCCCGGGTCTGATTAGAATGGAGATGGGATGAAATATATTAACGAGATGCACGAAAGTGACCGGTTAAATGACATATATCTGTGCAAGAGTATGCAGTCGGCTCAGACAAAAGCAGGCAGGACCTATTGGAATGTCACCCTGCAGGACAAAACGGGAGCAGTCAATGCAAAGGTCTGGGATCCTGACAGCCCCGGTATCGCCGAGTTTGAAGCCGGAGACTATATATGGGTCGTAGGTGAGGTGGTGGTTTTTAACAATGCCAACCAGGTCAATATACGCCAGTCCAGAAAGGCGACGGAGGGAGAGTATACTCCCTCGGACTATGTGCCCTGCTCATCACGGGATATAGACGAAATGTATGGTGAGCTGAGAAAGATCATGGATTCTGTAAAGGCACCCTACATGAAAAAGCTTTTATCCCATTATTTTGATGATCCAGAATTCAAAAAAAAGTTTTGCTTCCATTCCGCTGCAAAAAGCGTACACCACGGATTTGTGGGGGGACTTTTGGAGCATACCTTAAGTGTAGCCACCCTGTGCAGCTTTTATGCAAAGCACTATGATTATCTGGACCATGATCTTTTGGTTACGGCAGCCATACTCCATGACATAGGAAAGATCAGGGAGCTTTCTCCCTATCCTGATAACGACTACACTGATGAGGGTCAGCTTTTGGGACATATAATGATCGGCGCCCATATGGTAAGCGGGGTGATAGAGGAAATAGAGGACTTCCCTAAGGTAAAGGCAAATGAGCTTTTACACTGCATCCTGTCTCACCATGGGGAGCTGGAGTTTGGCTCTCCCAAAAAGCCGGCTTTGGCAGAGGCGATCGCTTTGTCCTTTGCCGACAATACGGATGCAAAAATGGAGACCATGAAGGAAGCTTTAGCAAATAATTCAGGTCCCACGGGAGTATCCTGGCAGGGCTTTAACAGATACCTGGATTCCAATATCAGACGGACAACACCCGCAGACTGATGATCTGGGAGGACAGATGAAAAAGAACGACGAGATAATATTGGAGATAACCGACATAGGAGTTGGTGGAGAGGGAATAGGTCATTTTGATAAAATGGCCTATTTTGTTAATGGAGCCATACCCGGGGATGTGGTCCGGGCAGGTATCACCAGGCAAAAAAAGAATTACGGCTATGCCAGAGTAATAGAGATAGTAAAACCATCTCCTGACAGGGTGGAACCGGCTTGCGAAATGGCGAAAAAGTGCGGTGGCTGCCAGCTTATGCAGATGGATTATGAGGCGCAGCTTCAGTGGAAGCTTAAGACCGTAAAGGAGAAGCTCATAAGGATAGGGGGACTTTCCCCGGAAATGGTGGAGGAGATCACAGAGCCTGTGGTGGGAATGGAAAAGCCCCGGTCTTTCAGGAACAAAGCCCAGTATCCCGTGGGGTGTGAGAATGGCAGGATCGTCATGGGGTTTTATGCCCATCACAGTCACAGGATAGTGGGATCGGAATCCTGTGCCATAGGCAGAAGTATTAATGAAAAGATAAAGGCAGTGATCACAGACTGTCCAAAGGTGATCCCCTATGATGAGAGTACCGGAAAGGGGCTTTTAAGACATGTGATGATCAGAGGCTCCTATCACTATGAGGATGTGATGGTGGTTTTGGTGGTAAATGCAAAAAAGATGACACCAAAGCTTCGGGAAATGACGGAGGCTTTGCTGCCGGAGCTTAAAGCCATATCACATGAGGATGCAAAGGATGAGGTGGCTTTGGATCATCCCGGAATTTCCAGGGTTACTACTGTTGTAATAAACTACAATCCCAACCCCGGGAATGTGATAATGTCCGAAAGCTGCCAGAGCATATATGGGGACGGGTATATCAGAGACCGGATCGGAGAGGTGGAGTATCGCATATCGGCGCTGTCGTTTTTTCAGGTAAATCCACGGCAGACGAAAAAGCTGTACGAAAAAGCCAGGGAGTATGCAGCTCTTACAGGCACGGAAATTGTATGGGATCTGTACTGCGGAATAGGAACCATAGCTCTTTTTATGGCATCCAAAGCCAAAGAAGTATATGGGGTGGAGGTGGTTCGGGATGCCATAAGTGATGCCAAAATAAATGCAGGGCTAAATCACATGGAAAATGCCCATTTTATTACCGGTGACGCAAAGGATGTGACTCTGGAAAACGGAGATGATCCCCTGGCACTGCCTGCACCGGATGTGATAGTGGTGGATCCTCCAAGAAAGGGATGTGACGAAAGACTTATAAATACCATCCTTCAGGCAGCTCCGAAAAGAATTGTATACGTAAGCTGTGATCCTGGCACCTTAGCAAGGGATATGGCACTTTTGATCCAGGGTGGATACAAGCCAATGAAGATAACGCCGGTGGACCAGTTCGGACATTCGGTGCATGTGGAGTGCGTAGTATTGATGTCAAAGGTCAAAGAATAATAGCCGTGAAAGCCCAGTAATACTGCGGTTTTCGGGCAATTGGGAAAATTTGGCATTGGGCAAAGCAAACGCTTCTCGGTAACTTATCCAAAGGCAGATCGGGTCAAAAAGTGTGAGAGTTGAGTTGCCACGATAGATGTCGGGGAGTTGTGGCTGTGAGATAGATGTCAGGAAATAAAAAATGTT
>CAMOZG010000076.1 GCA_946630825.1 uncultured Lachnospiraceae bacterium | reverse complement strand
AACCACTGCCGCAGGAGGGCGGGAGGCTTTGGCGATCCTAAAGATCAAAAAATTCGACCTGATACTTTTGGATGCCTTTATGCCGGTGGTGGACGGACCTGAGGTATTTAGGACCATCCGGGAGGATGAGGGTGCTAAAAATCACGATACTCCCTGTGTGGTGCTTACAGCAGATGCCCTTTCCGGCTCAGAAAACAAATACCTGGACATGGGCTTTGACGCCTATCTTTCCAAACCGGTTCAGGCAGACAAGCTTAAGGAGGCTGTGCGGTTATTTCTCAATCTGGAGCCCGGAGCAAAAAGCGATCTTTCTGATGCTGCCGGGGATGGGGAGGATGACAAATTAGATCCTGCATACATAGATGCGGAGGAAGGACTTGGAGCCTGCGGAGATATCAACGACTACAAGGATAATCTGAAAAACTTTATCAGTCAGTGGCAGGGCAAATCCGTGTCATTGAAAAAATATCTGGATGAAGGGGATTTCAAGCAGTACACCATTGCAATGCACGGGGTAAAGACCTCCAGCCGCTCCATTGGAGCCTATGGACTTGGAGAGCTTTGTGACAAACTTGAAATCGCATCAAAGGCAGCCATGAAAAATGAGGATACCGACAAGAATGAGGAGCTTTTGATAAATGAGACCCCGGATATGCTGAAAATTTACGAGAAGGTAGCCCAAAAAGCAGGAGAGATGATAGATGGTTGATTATCTGATCGCAAACAATAAAATTACATATGATATTGCCGCTATCTTTTTCGACCTGATCATAGTCATTTTTTTGCATTTGATCTCTGAAGAGGATACAAAAACAACAAAGGCATTCAGACATATGGCTTACTGTGCCCTGCTCATTACCTTGGCAGAGGTGCTGGCTCCTTTGGATCTGAATCTGCCGGCGAGCTATTGGTGGGGAGTCCTCAGGGACTATATAGAGGTTACACAGTTTTTGTTTGAGCATCTGGTATTGTATTTCTTTGCTCTTTATGTCACATGTGTTACAAATCACAATCCCCCGAGAATAATGGCGATCACAAACAAGTTGATGCTTTATTATGCCATAATAGTGTCTTTGACGGATCCTTTTACCCATTTTATATTCGAGTTTGACACTGACAAGTGGGCATATGTGTCCGGGCCCATGTATTTCTGGGGAGGATATCTGCCGGCATTTTACTTTGGGGCATATGTGCTTTTTGTATATATAAGCGAATTCAAAACCATGATGGACAGAGAGAAATCTGCCATATTTTTTACCATAGTCATGGTCTTCGGAGTGGCGGTGCTGCAGCCCGCCATGCATGGCAGGCTTAAGCTTGTGTCCCTTTTTACCTCTCTTGGAGTATTCATACTCTATCTGACTTTGGAGTCCCGGGACTATCAAAAGATATTGTCCACACAGAATCAGCTTATGCAGGCAAGGGAAGATGCGGCTGCTGCCAACAGGGCAAAAAGTGTATTCATAGCCTCCCTGTCCCATGAGATACGCACCCCCATGAATGCCATCCTTGGAATCAATGAGGTGATACTCAGAAACAGTAAGGAACCGGCTGTGCTTAATTACTCAAGGGATATGAAAAAAGCCGGGACATCACTTTTGACCATAATCAATGACGTGCTGGACGTTTCGAAGATGGAAGCCGGTCAGTTTGTTATTATGGAGGAAAACTACCACCTGGACGAAATGGTGGACGGACTGGCGAAAAAGCTGACAGAGGGTCTCGCAAATAAAAAGGTGGAGTATCAGCTTCGGGTCAGGGAAGATCTGCCTGACGAGCTTTACGGTGATGAAGCCAGACTCACCCAGGTTTTGTCCAATATTATAGATAATGCCATTAAGTTTACAAAAAGAGGGATCATAGTATTTGACGTAGACGGTGAAAAAGAGGGGGATTATGTCCATCTTACCTTTACCGTTACGGATACCGGAGTGGGAATCCGACAGGAGGATATGGGGGATCTCTTCAAAAACTTCAAGCGCATTGACATGGAAAACAACCGCAGCATAGAGGGGACAGGTCTGGGGCTTTCCATAGCAAAGCAGATCCTTACACTGATGGGAGGAACAGTGGAGGTGGAAAGTACCTACGGCAAGGGCTCCATATTTACGGTTCACATTTCCCAGAGAGTGATGAGCGAGCTTACGGTGATCCAACACAGACAAAATGTCCAAAACGGTGTGACGGATAAAAAGCGGATCCAGTATGCCGTTGGCAAGAAAGTGCTGGTGGTGGATGATAATGATATGAACCTGAAGGTGGCGGAGACATTTTTACATCCCAGCAAGGCGACCATAATTACCATGAAGGACAGCTCGGAGGCACTTAAGGAACTGGCTTCCGTACAGTATGACCTGGTTTTTTTAGATGATCTGATGCCCGGACTTAACGGTCCTGCCATACTGCTTCGCACCAGAAGGAATGACAGGAATCCCAATGCCGCCACCCCGGCTGTGATAATGACTGCCAAATCCTCAAAGAGAGACCGGAAGGAATACGAAAAGGTAGGGTTTGAGGACTGCATATCAAAGCCTTTAGTGGAGGAAGAACTGGTAGAGGTATTTAACCGGCTTATATGACCGGTATCTTGGCAAATCGCTACAAACCTTAAGTTTTGTTTATTGCACTTTGCATAAATTGATAATATACTCCTCAGTAAGATTTATAGGTTTGCATTTTTTACAGTCAAGGAGGAGCATCATGGCATCATTGGCAGAAAATATGAAGCATGCTGCACAGCGACAGGCATTTGCCGTTGGCATAGATTCTTTTATCAAAAATGTTGGGAAAAAGAACTGGGCAGAGCGTACAAAGACCTATCTTCAGCTTGTGGATCTGACCGAGAAGTTCTGGGGAAAAGGTAATGAGAAAACCATGACCGCTGTCCGTACCGCCATTTCAGACCCGAACAACAGATGGGTACGTTTTATAAATAAGATCATTGACGAGACAAATCCCAAGTTTGCCAGAAAGTTTATCTTAAATCTCGGATATGAGGCTTTTTTCCGTGGGACAAAGCTTATCCGTGCAAACCGTGAAAAGTACGGCTGCAATATTCCCTGGCTTATACTTTTTGACCCCACCATGGCATGCAACATGCACTGTGTAGGCTGCTGGTCAGGTACCTATGGCCACAAGGCAAACCTCACCTTTGAGGATATGGATAAGATAGTTACCGAGGGCAAGGAGCTGGGAGTATATCTTTATATGATGACCGGCGGAGAGCCCATGGTCAGAAAAGCCGACATACTTAAGCTTTGCGAAAAGCATAATGACTGCCTCTTTGTGGCATATTCCAATTCCACTCTTATTGATGAAGAACTCTGTAAGAAAATAGTGGAGCTGGGCAATCTTACCTTCATGCTTTCCATAGAGGGTACACCCGAGACCAATGATGCCCGCCGTGGTGACGGACATTATGAAGCCGTGATGAAGGCCATGGATCTTTTGCAGAAGTACGGCATAGTGTACGGTACTTCCATCTGCTACACAAGGGACAATATCGAGGCTGTCACCAATGACGATTTCCTGCGGTTTATTTCTTCCAAGGGAGCCAGATTTGGTTTTTACTTTCATTACATGCCCGTAGGGAATAATGCAGTGCCCGAGCTCATGCCTACAGTGGAACAGCGCAAAAAGATGATCGAGACCATAAGACGGGTTCGTGGCAAAGACAGTGATATCGAGTTTTACCCCATGGACTTCCAGAATGACGGAGAGTATGTGGGTGGCTGCATAGCCGGAGGTCGTAACTACTTCCATATTAACAGCAACGGTGATGCTGAGCCTTGCGTATTTATTCATTATTCCAACGCAAATATCAAGGACAATACCATACTTGAGATACTCCAGAGTCCTCTGTTTATGGAATACCACAAGGGTCAGCCCTTTAACCGCAATCACCTGCGTCCCTGCCCCATGCTTGAAAATCCCAAGCTTCTTAGGGAGATGGTGGAAAGGAGCGGCGCACACCAGACCAATCTTGAATCACCTGAGAGTGCGGATCATCTCTGTGCCAAGTGTGATGATTATGCCTCTGAGTGGGCTCCTGTGGCTGATGATATTTGGGCTCATCAGATACACCGGAAAAAGTCCTATGAGAACTATACTCCCGAGCACAGGGAACATCCCGAGCTTGCAGCCTTTGAGACATTGGAGGAACATGGGCTCAGTGATGAACCTGAAAAGGATGATGTCACATCAGGACATGAAAAAAAGAAGACTAAGGCTTCAAAAACAGCATAAGATCCACAGGGTGTCCCACAGGGCACCCTGTTTTTTTGCAAATATAGGAATAAAAGTGTATAATTACTGCATTACCTAAGCCTTGAAAGGAGCCTGTATGGATAAAAAGGAAAAACGAATAGGAGTATTGTCGGCATGGGCATATACCTTGGGATGTGCGGTAGGCTGGGGATCCTTTATGAACCCCACCAATATTTTCCTGCCTCAAGCCGGACCATTGGGCTCAGCCATAGGCATAGCCCTGGCTTCTGTCATGATCCTTTTTATCGGAAAGGGCATAGCATACATGGCGGAAACCTTTCCTGAAAGCTCGGGAGTTCATGTATATATAGTCAGGGTCTTAGGAGAGGATCACGGATTTTTGTCTGCCTGGGCAATGCTTTTGGCATATCTTTCCGTTATGTGGGCAAATGCCACCGCCATAGTCATGCTGATCAGATTTGTAATGGGTGATCTGCTTCAGTTTGGCTTCTACTATCAGGTGGCAGACTATGATGTGTATTTCGGCGAGATCCTGGTTACAATGGTGGTCATGATAATATCCGCCCTGCTTGCCATATTCGGAAGGACCATAGTCCGGGAGCTGCACGCTCTTTTTGCCATATTGCAGGTGGCGCTGGTGGTGGTGATCTTTGTGGGTATCCTCATCTACGGGTGCCCTTCCGAAGCCGGAAGCTTCGGCTTTGCCCAGACCGCGGTTTCTGACGGCATGGAGATCTTTAATATCATGGTTCTGGCACCCTGGATGTATGTGGGTTTTGAGGCAGTGACCTATATGATAGGATCGGGACACAGGCAGGCAAAGGGAATCGATAAGATCATTGCCTGTGCGGTGGTCTGCGGTATGCTGGCATATGCTCTGCCCATGCTCATTCCTGTTTTTGCCCTGCCTGATGGCTATAGCCGGTGGACTGATTACCTGGCGGATTCAAGTCAGTCCGGCGGACTTTTTGGGCTGCCTGTTTTTTACAGTGTATATAACACCCTGGGAAATACGGGGTTAAATATTCTGATCCTTGCCATATTATCTGCCATATTTACCAGCATGTTCGGACTGTTCAGAGCCACCAGCAGGCTGCTTTGTGCCATGGCTGAGGACGGACTGATGCCGGAGGTTTTTTCTAAAAAGAATAAAAACGGTGAGCCCCAGAGCGCCATGCTTTTGGTTTTGCTGGTCTCTCTTGTGATACCTTTCTTTGGCAGGACCGCAATAGGCTGGATCGTGGATGTTACCACCATCAGTGCGACCATAGTATATGTGTACAGCTCTTTTTGTACTCTGCGGCTGGCGGCTTCGGATCCCTCTGCCGGGATCATGATGAAGATAATTTCCGTGGTGGGAGCTGTTTTTTCCGCAGCCTCATTCCTTTTCCTTTTGATTCCGAATCTTTTGTCGGAGAATAAGCTGGCTCCCGAATCCTATCTGATACTGTCTGTCTGGTGCATAGTTGGACTTATCTATTATTGGATAGTTTTCCGCAGGGATAAAAAGGATGTTTTCGGGAAATCCACCGTTATGTGGATAATGATGACCTTCCTCATATTCTTTTCCTCGGTCATGTGGGTCAGACAGCGCACCACCAAAAAGCTGGCGGTGATGATACAAAATGACAACTTCCTTTTGAAATTTATAAATGCAAATGCATTGATCGAGATACTGGTGGTGGTCATAGTCCTGTTTATTTTGCTTTCCCTTTTCAATACCCTCCTTACCAGGGAGAGGCAAAAGGAAAAGCGCATGATCGAATCGGAAGCTAAAAATGCTGCCAAGACAGTTTTTCTATCCAATATGTCCCATGATATACGTACTCCCATGAATGCTATTTTGGGCTTTACGGATCTGGCACTTTTGGATACGGGAAATGCAGACAAAATGGAGGAGTATCTGAACAAGATAAAAGCCTCCGGGAATCACCTTTTATCTCTTATCAATGATGTGCTGGAGATGAGCAGGATAGAAAGCGGCAAGATCGACCTTTCTCCCACGGCGGTAAATATCCGGGAGTTTTTTTCGGATCTGGATTCCATCATGAGGGGACAGGCAGAGGCAAAGGGGCAGATCCTTACGGTGGATGCCTCCGGTCTTAAAAATGAATATGTTATGGTGGACAGACTCAGGCTTAACCAGGTGCTTTTCAACCTTTCCTCCAATGCCATAAAGTATACGGAAGAGGGTGGCACCATAAGGATAGAGGCGCTGCAGACTACCGGTGTAATAGATGGTCGTGCATCATATGAGCTTCGGGTCAGGGATAACGGCATGGGCATGACCCCGGAATTTGCCGAAAAGGTATTTGAGGCATTTGAACGTGACAAGGATGCAGAGATGAAGGGCATACAGGGAACCGGACTGGGAATGGCTATTACAAAGCGCATCATTGACATGATGGGTGGAACCATAAGGGTGGAGACAAGCCTTGGTGAGGGCAGTGAATTCATTGTGAATCTGACTTTGCCCATAGCCTCCGAAAAGGATGTGGCAGAGGTCCATGCCGGGGAGGTGTCCATAGATGAGGTGGATCTCAGCGGCAAACGAGTGCTTTTGACGGATGACGTGGATATCAACCGGGAGATAGCAGAGGCGGTGCTTGAGATGTTTGGGCTTGAAGTGGACCAGGCAGTCGACGGGCAGGAGGCTTATGAAAAGGTGCTAAAAAATCCCGGAGGATATTATGATGCGGTGCTTATGGATGTGCAGATGCCGAGGATGAACGGATATGAAGCGACTCAGGCTATCAGGTCCATAGCTGATGATAAAAAAAGCAGCGTGCCTATTATCGCCATGACGGCAAATGCCTTTGAGGAGGATATTAAAAATGCCAGAGCCTCAGGCATGAACGGTCATGTGTCAAAGCCGGTGGATCAAAAGAAGCTGGCAGCAGAACTTATAAAGGTGATGGGAAAATGAGAGCGGTAGTTACAAGAGTAAATGAGGCCTCCGTCAAAATAGAAGGAAGAGTGGCAGGAGAAATAAAAAAAGGATTGCTGGTGCTTTTGGGTGTCCATAAAAATGACACCGAAGAAGTGACCAGATGGGTGGCGGACAGGGTCTGCGGACTTCGGATATTTGAGGATGCGGATGGGAAAATGAACATAAGTCCCGGGGATGCGGGGGCAGAGATTCTGGTGGTAAGCCAGTTTACCCTCTATGCAGATGTGTCCTCCAGACGGCCGGGGTTTTCTGATGCGGCAAGACCTGATCTGGCAATACCCTTATATGAGCTTTTTATAGAGGAATGTAAAAACAGGGGATTTACGGTGGCTACCGGGGAGTTTGGAGCCGATATGCAGGTGTCATCCGTAAATGACGGACCCGTAACCATTGTAATAGAAAGACAGGCAAAGGGGATGGACGCATGACGAAAAAATTGTACGACGAGGATGCATACGCCAAAAAATTTACCGCGGAAGTGATCATGTGCGAGCAGTATCCGGCGGCTACGGAGGCAGCGGAGACCATAAAATATGACGTGGTTTTGGATCAGACCCTTTTCTTCCCTGAGGAGGGAGGTCAGACCCCGGATAAGGGGATGCTGGGTGGCTATCCGGTGGTGGATGTGCAGATAAAGGATGGGATAATCACCCATACCATTGCAGTCCCCATAATGGATGGAAAGCCTGACAGTCTTTTTAATGCCGGTGAAAGGATATCCGGTGAGATCGACTGGCCTCACCGATTTTCCAATATGCAGCAGCACACGGGGGAGCATATTTTCTCCGGTCTGGTGAACAGGGACTACGGCTACGACAACGTGGGTTTTCACTTAAGTGATTCCATAGTGACTATGGATTACAACGGACCTTTGACAGAGGAGGACGTGCGGCGGCTGGAGTGGGAGTGCAACAGGGTCATCATGCAGCAGATCCCGGTAAAGGCGGCGTACCCCTCTGATGAAGAGTTAGAAAAAATTGATTACAGATGTAAAAAAGAGCTGACCGGAGCCATACGCATAGTTACCATAGGGTCGGTGGATGCCTGTGCCTGCTGTGCGCCCCATGTGAGAAATACGGGAGAGGTAGGGATCTTTAAAGTGATGGAGGTCTCTTCCTACAAAGGGGGAGTGAGGCTTTCCATCCTCTGCGGCTTCAGGGCTCTTTTGGATTACCGCATAGTCAGAAGTCACCTGCGGGAGATATCCCACATAACTTCCGCTCCCATGTATGAGACTGCCGAAGCTGTACAGCGGCTTAAGGATGAAAGGGACGCAGCCAGACAAAAAGCCGGTGAGGCAAACCGCAGGATGCTTTCCATCCAGATATCCGCCCTAAGAGAGGATGCACTTTCTCCCATGCTCTTTACAGATGGGGTGGATACATCATCCATCAGAAATGCTGTAAATGAAATGACAAAGAGCCATGATGGATACTGCGGTATATTTAACGGAAATGATAAGGAAGGTTACTCCTTCATTATAGGAAGCAGGGACTTAGACTGTAATGATCTGGCTGCCTTTATGCGTGAGAAATTCCAGGCAAAATGCGGGGGCAAAGCCGAGATGATCCAGGGTCATATTGATGCTTCACGAGCTACCATCCAGAAGTTCATAGTAGTATCCCATTGTTAGAATGGTACAAATCACGGAAACTTTTCTTGTGTAGAATCACAACACATTTTTGCTTGCAACGGAAACGTTTCCGTGTTATTATGCTTTTGTCGGAAACGTTTCCGGCAAGTTCGATACCGGATGGGGGATACAGATGAACAACGTTACTATCAAGGATATAGCCAGGATATGTAAGGTTGGGGTGTCCACAGTTTCCAGGGCTATCAACAATGACACGGGTATCAGTGAAGAGACCAGAAACCGGATACTTGAGACCGTAAAGAAATATCACTACGTACCCAATACCAGCGCCAGGAACTTAGGAGCGGCTGAGACCAATACCATAGCGGTTTTAGTATATAGTGTGACAAATATATTTTTCTCATCTATGTACGGCATGTTTCAGACGGAGCTTGAAAAAAAGGGATATGATTACATTCTTCATTCGGTGAAGGATACCCAGGATATCGTAGCTGAGGGGATCCGCCTGGTAAAGGAAAAGAGACTTAAGGGCATAATCTTTTTAGGGGGATGGATAGATCCCACCAAAATGAGACTTGAGGATATACCGGTGCCATATGTGTTTTGTACCGTATATCAGGACATAGAACTTCCGAAGAGTGACTCGGCTTCCGTAGGTATCGACGACATAGAAGAGGGACGGCGGATAGTTGAGTACCTTATAGAAAGAGGCCACACCAGGATCGCCATTATCGGAGGTGTGGAGGGTGACAGAGCCACGGGAGCCGGCAGGCTCAGAGGCTACAGGGAGGCACTTGAGGGTGCGGGGATCCCGGTAGACGAGCGGCTGATCCGTCACATGAAAAAGAACCTTGAAGAATTTACAGCTAAAAACGGATACGCAGTCTGTAAGGAGCTTTTAGAGACGGGACTTGAATTTACCGCACTGTTTTGCGTATCGGATCTTACGGCGGTGGGAGCTTACCGTGCCATATACGAATCGGGACGCAGGATACCGGATGACATATCGGTGGTTGGCTTTGACGGTATTGAGCTTGGGGATTATATAGAGCCCCCCATCACTACCATGCATCAGCCCAGAGACCAGATGGTCATAGAGACGGTGAGGGTCCTGACAGGAATGATAGATGGTACGTCCCGGGCAGAACAGGTGGTACTTAAGGCGGATCTTTTAGAGAGAGCCTCCACCAGACGATTATAACGGTTTCAATAGCGCAGGATAAACTATGCGCATTAAAACAATAAACTCACACAAACTTAAGGAGGGAAAACTAATGAAGAAAAAAGTTCTTGCACTTGTACTTGCATCTGCAATGGTCTTTGGACTTGCAGCATGCGGCGGAAGCGGCAGCAGTGATTCAGGCAGCTCAGATGCAGGTGCCGGTACAGAGACGAGTGAAACTGACGCTGATGCAGGAAGCGCTGATACAGCAGCATCAGGAGAGGGCATCCGCCTCTTAAATGGTAAGCCTGAGATCGACGAGCAGATGCAGGCACTGGCTGCCAAGTATCAGGAAGAGACAGGCAACGTTTTGACAGTTGAGACTATCGGTGGTGACACCAATGCTTCTGATGAGCTTAAGAAGATGTATCAGGCTGACAATATGCCGGACATCTTTGTTATCGAGGCTAACCAGGCAGCTACATGGGATGGAATGCTTGCCGATCTTGCCGGCGAAGAGTGGACAGACAAGACAGAGTTCGAGCTGGTTGACGATTCCATGGGAACTATCGGCTTCCCTTACACAGTAGAAGCTACAGCATTAGGCTACAACAAGGACATCCTTGACAAGGCAGGTGTTGATCCTGCTACTCTTACAAGCCCCGACGCATGGAAGGCTGCTTGTGAGACCATTGATTCCAAGAAGGATGAGCTTGGCATCACAGCAGTATTTGGCTGGTGCGCAGAGCCTGCTAACCTTGGATGGTCTTCAGGTACACACGTATTTGGTCAGTATCT
>CAMOZG010000075.1 GCA_946630825.1 uncultured Lachnospiraceae bacterium | reverse complement strand
GCTTTTTGGCAGATGTACAATAACATAGTGCCGCTGGTTTTGACCAATACCTTTCACATGAACGAGACCTTAAGCGGAGCTATCATGGCAGCCGATAATGTACTTGGACTTTTCATGCTTCCGTTTTTCGGGGCGCTTTCCGACAGATGTAAAAGTCCTTTGGGCAGACGCAAGCCCTTCATACTTTTCGGTACACTGGCGGCAGTGATACTGATGGTTTTGATCCCAATGATAGACAATGCTTATTTTGCCAACCCCTCAGTGGGAAAGGAGGCTCTTTTCATAGGAGTGCTGGGTGCCCTTTTGGTGGCAATGGGTACATACAGAAGCCCGGCGGTGGCTCTTATGCCGGACCTTACACCCAAGCCCTACAGATCCCAGGGTAATGCCATCATAAATCTGATGGGAGCCGTGGGAGGAATAGTTTATCTTGCCATAGCAGCAGTGCTTTATTCCAAGGCGAGGACAGAAGGGTTGGAACATGTAAACTACCTGCCTATTTTTGCCATAGTGGCAGGCATCATGGTATTTGCCCTTATCATGGTCATGACCACGGTAAACGAGAAAAAGCTGATGGCTGAAATGGCGCAGTATGAAGCGGCTCATCCTGAAGAAAATCTTGCAGTGGATGACGGCAGCGGAAATGCCCAGCTTCCTCCCGAGGTCAAGCGTTCTCTTATGTTTTTGCTTTTCTCCATAGCTCTCTGGTTCATATCCTACAATGCGGTGGAGACCTGGTTTACCACCTACGCCAGCAAGATGTGGAACATGGCTTTGGGCGGCGCATCCAGATGCCTTCTCATAGCAAACGGCGGTGCCATTCTTTCCTACATCCCCGTGGGTGTGGTGGCAGGAAAGATAGGACGTAAAAAAAGTATCCTCACCGGAGTGGTGGTAATGGCTTCCTGCTACATAATAGGACTGGTCTACACCTTGGGACACAGCGAGTTTGCCACCTGGCTGTATGTGCTTTTTGCCCTTATAGGAATGGCATGGGCGCTTATCAATGTAAATTCCCTCCCCATGGTTTTGGAGATGTGCAAGGGCTCGGATGTGGGTAAGTTTACAGGATATTACTACACCTTTTCCATGACGGCTCAGATCGTCACCCCCATTCTCTGCGGCTTTTTGCTTCGCACCATTGGATACGGAGTGTTCTTTGTATATGCAGCGCTATTTATGATCCTGGCATTCTGCACTATGTTGTTTGTAAAGCATGGTGATTCCAAAGAGGGAAAGACCGGTCTGGATGCCTTTGATTTTGAGGACTGATATATGATAGATTTTTTCGGAGAAGATGATTTCGCCGGGCAAATGAAAGAAGTGGTGATCCCTTTTCTTAAGGAAAACGACAGGGAGGGATATTTCACCGGGACAGACGGGGCAAAGCTTCATTACCACGCTATTATAAATCCTGATGAGAAAGCCTGCGTAGTCATATCCCATGGATTTTGCGAGTTTTTCCAGAAGTATCATGAGATGGTCTACTACTACTTTCAAAGCGGCTACTCCGTATTTTTCCCTGAGCACAGGGGGCACGGCTACTCATACCGGGAGATCGAAGACATAGACAAGGTCCAGTGTAAAAACTTTGACAACTATGTGACGGATTTCAAATGCTTCATGGATCAGGTGGTATCAAAGCAAAGCAGCACACATAAATATCTGCTTTACGGACATTCCATGGGAGGCTGCATAGCCGCAATTGTTTTAGAGAGATACCCGGATCTTTTCAAGGCGGCAGTTTTAAGCTCGCCCATGATGCAGCTTAACTTTAGGGGGATAAATCCCATCTTGGTTAAGATGCTTATGATATGGTCAGTCATAGCAGGGTGGAGCGAGAAGTATCTGCCCACCCAGCACGGCTTTGACGGGATCAATACCTATCCCAACTGCTCAGCCCAGTCAGAAGCCCGTCACAACTATCTATTTGAATACCGGCTCCATGACGACCATCTTCGTACCAACGGAGGCACCTATAAGTGGGCGAGGGAAAGCTTTAAGGGCATGAAGGAGGCTATAGCAAATGCAGGAAAGATAAAGGTGCCTGCCATACTCTTTCAGGCGGGCTGCGACACCATGGTGGAGCCCGGAGGACAGGAGAAGTTTTTGAAAAACAATCCTGCCATTGAAAAAAAGGTCTATCCCGATTCCAGGCATGAGATATTCAATGCCTATGACGCAGACAGAATGGACTATTACAACACGGTGATCGGGTTTTATGAAAAATATGATGGATGAAAGGAAGAAAAGATGAGTGACAATAACGAATTTGATCCTTTAAACACTGACACCTCCCGTTTCGGAGAGAGTATTTTTCAAGAGGAGGATAACGAGCCGGAAACCGAACCGAATAGCGAACCGGAGAATATCCCTTCCGTAAATGATGTGGCGGAGGAGATCCCTCCCAAACCTGTGGCGCAGGAGAGTAGCCCTGAGCAGACAGATGACAACAGGGACTCCGGCACTTACCGGTACAATGCCGGTGCCAATGATGACTATGCTCCTTATGGTAACGGCGCCCCCCAGGGTGGTGACTATCAGGGACAAAATTACGGCAACGGCGGCTATCAGGGCACAAATTACGGAGCCGGTGGTTTCCAGGGTCAGGCGCCCAAGCAGGAGAGTGCGACCCTCGGTGTACTGTCACTGATATTTGGTATAGTATCTCTGGTATTTTTCTGCAGTTGCTTTAACATAATCACCGGGATCTTTGCCATAGTTTTCGGTATCATTCAGCTTGTAAATAACAAGCATACCGGAAGAGGTCTTGCCATAGCGGGTATTATCACCGCAGCCATATCCATAGTGGCATTCTTCGGATTCTGGGGAATAGTGGGAAGCTCCATGCATGACTCCATGAATGACATGGACATGGGTGAGTTCTGGGAAGATTATAATGACTTACTTCGGGAATACGGCATAGAGATCGAGGGCGGAAACGGTACTGTAAATCCGCCGGCTCCCGGGAACGACACTCAGCAACTTTAATAAATTGAAAGGAAACAATAATCAAGATGTACAAGAAAGTCAACACAGACCTGGATTTTGTGGGCAGGGAAAAGGAGGTCCAGAAATTCTGGCAGGAAAAGGATATTTTCAGAAAGAGCATGGAAAACCGTCGGGAGGGCGAGACCTACACCTTTTATGACGGCCCCCCTACTGCCAATGGAAAGCCCCATATAGGTCATGTGCTTACCAGAGTTATAAAGGATATGATCCCCCGTTACCAGACCATGAAGGGCAAGTATGTACCCCGAAAGGCAGGCTGGGATACCCACGGACTTCCGGTGGAGTTAGAGGTGGAAAAGCTTTTAGGCTTAAACGGCAAGGATCAGATCGAAGATTACGGCATAGAGCCCTTTATCGACAAGTGTAAAGAGTCGGTCTGGAAATACAAGGGAATGTGGGAGGATTTCTCCGGTACAGTTGGCTTTTGGGCTGACATGGATGACCCCTATGTTACCTATCATGATGATTTTATCGAGTCCGAGTGGTGGGCTCTTAAGGAAATATGGGAAAAGGGACTTTTGTACAAGGGCTTTAAGGTGGTTCCCTACTGCCCCCGCTGCGGTACTCCCCTGTCCTCCCAGGAGGTGGCTCAGGGCTACAAGACAGTAAAGGAGAGATCGGCTATCGTACGTTTTAAGGTGTCGGGAGAAGATGCGTATTTTCTGGCATGGACCACCACACCCTGGACTTTGGCAAGCAACCTGGCGCTTTGCGTAAATCCTGATGAGACCTATGTAAAGGTCAAAGCCATAGACGGCTATACATACTATCTGGCAGAGGCTCTCTGTGAAAAGGTGGTGGGACAGCTTGCCGAGAAAGGCGCCGAGCCCTCAAGTGCCTATGAAGTCCTTGAGACCTACAAGGGCACAGACCTTGAATACAAGGAGTATGAGCCCCTCTATGAGTGCGCTAAGGTTGAGGCTGACAAGCAGCATAAAAAGGCATTCTTTGTGGTCTGTGATGACTATGTTACCATGACAGACGGTACAGGTATCGTACATATCGCTCCCGCCTTCGGTGAGGATGATGCCAATGTGGGACGCAAATACGATCTGCCTTTAGTTCAGATGGTGGACGAGGCAGGATATATGAAGGAGGAGACTCCCTTTGCCGGCATGAGGGCAAAACCCACCGAGGATGAGATCAAAAAGGGTGCAGTAAGTGCCGACCCTGAGGTCATAAAGGAGCTCTCCGGCAGAAAGCTTTTGTTTGATGCTCCCAAATTTGAGCATGACTATCCCCACTGCTGGAGATGTGAGACACCCCTTTTGTATTTTGCCAGGGAATCCTGGTTCATAAAGATGACAGAGGTTAAGGAAGACCTCATCAGAAACAACAATACCGTAAACTGGATCCCCGAATCCATAGGAAAGGGCAGATTCGGTGACTGGCTGGAAAACATCCAGGACTGGGGTATATCCAGAAACCGCTATTGGGGTACACCTCTCAATATCTGGGAGTGTAAGGAGTGCGGACACAGAGACGCCATAGGCTCCAGGGCGGAACTGGCAGAAAGATCCGGTAACCCCGACAATGCCAAGGTGGAGCTCCACAGACCCTACATAGATGAGATCACCATTACCTGTCCAGAGTGCGGTGGCACCATGCACCGTGTACCCGAGGTGATAGACTGCTGGTTTGATTCGGGTGCCATGCCTTTTGCCCAGCATCACTATCCTTTTGAAAATAAGGAGCTCTTTGAGCAGCAGTTCCCGGCAGCCTTTATCTCAGAGGCTGTGGATCAGACCAGAGGATGGTTTTACTCTCTGATGGCAGAGAGCACCCTGCTTTTTAATAAGGCACCCTATGAGAATGTTATCGTCCTTGGTCATGTACAGGATGAGCACGGACAGAAGATGAGTAAGTCAAAGGGCAATGCGGTGGATCCCTTTGAGGCTCTTGAGACCTACGGCGCAGATGCTATCCGCTGGTATTTTTACATTAACTCCGCACCCTGGCTGCCCAACCGTTTTCACGGGGATGCAGTTCGTGAGGGTCAGAGAAAATTCATGGGTACCCTGTGGAATACCTACGCATTTTATGTGCTGTATGCTGAGATAGACCAGTTTGATCCCACAAAGTATGAGCTGGATTATGACAGTTTAAATGTCATGGACCGCTGGATACTTTCCCGTATGTCCACCATGGTAAAAAATGTGGATGAGAACCTGGGAAATTACAGAATACCGGAGGCTGCCAGGGTATTGGATTCCTTTGTGGATGAGCTGTCCAACTGGTATGTGAGAAGAAGCCGTGAGAGATTCTGGGCAGGAGGCATGGAATCTGACAAGATCAATGCCTATATGACCCTTTATACATCTCTTGTTACCGTGGCAAAGGCAGCAGCACCCATGATCCCCTTTATGGCAGAGGAGATATATCAGAATCTGGTGTGCAATCTGGACAAGAGTGCACCTGAGTCCATCCACCTTTGTGACTTCCCTGAGGTGAGGACTGAGTGGATAGACGAGACCTTGGAGGAGGAAATGAGACGCCTCCTTAAGATAGTGGTATTCGGACGTGCCAGCCGTAATGCTTCCGGCATCAAGAACCGTCAGCCCATAGGACGGATGTTTATAAAGTCAGAAGAAAAGTTAAATGACAGCTATGTGGCAATAATAGAGGATGAGCTCAATGTTAAGCAGGCTGAGTTTTCTGATGATGTAAGCGGATATACCACCTACACCTTTAAGCCCCAGCTTAAGACAGTGGGACCCAAGTACGGCAAATTCTTAAAGGGGATCCAGGAAGCGCTTGCAGCATTAGACGGCAACAGCGCCTATGAGACCCTTAAGAAAGACGGCAAGCTTTTACTGCCCCAGGTGGACGAAAGCATAGAGCTTACCGAGGAGGATCTGCTTATAACCCAGACCTCCCAGGAGGGCTTCGTATCTGACGGCGACAATGAGATCACGGTGGTTTTGGATACAAATCTCACCCCCGAGCTTATACATGAAGGCTTTGTAAGGGAGATAATTTCCAAGATCCAGACTATGAGAAAAGAAGCAGATTTTGAGGTGACCGACGAGATCATAGTTTGTTTCGAAGGCTCCCGGGAAATAGAGAAGGTATTTACGCAATCACAGGATGTCATAGCCCATGATGTATTGGCTAAGGAGATCCGGAAAGGACAAGGGGATGGCTTTAATAAATCTTGGAACATTAATGGGGAAAACGTCTCACTCTGGGTTAAAAGAGTCTGAGGAAGAAAGCAAAAAGACAGAGACTGCCGCAGTGGAGAAACATGAACCTGCGGTTACCCAGGAGGTAAATGAACCCGCTGCTCCTGTGGTGAACGAACCACAGACAGAGCAGACCACGGAAAGGAAAGGTGAAATGGAAAAGGAAGAATTCAAAAAAGAGATCCGGGAAAATATCAAGCGGCTCTACCGTAAGGAATTCGAGGAAGCCACAAAGCAGGAGGTATATCAGGCTGTGGCTTTGGCTGTCAAGGATATGGTCATAGACAAGTGGATGAAGACCCAGAAGATGATGGACGAGCAGGATCCCAAGATCGTTTACTACATGTCCATGGAGTTTCTTATCGGCCGTCTTTTGGGCAACAATATGATAAACTTGGGAGCCTATGATGTGGTAAAGCAGGCTCTTTCGGAGATGGGCTTTGATATCAATGTCATAGAGGATCAGGAGCCGGATCCTGCTCTGGGAAACGGTGGTCTCGGACGTCTGGCTGCCTGCTTTTTGGATTCACTTTCGACTCTTGGATATGCGGCATACGGCTGCGGCATTCGCTATCGCTACGGTATGTTTAAGCAGAAGATCGAAAACGGCGCCCAGAGAGAGGTTCCTGATGACTGGCTTAAGGACGGATATCCCTTTGAACTTAAGAGAAACGAATATCAGTATGAGGTTAAGTTCGGCGGTTATGTAGCTGCGGAGCAGCAGGCTGACGGCACCTATAAGTTCAATCACAAGGACTACAACTCCGTAATTGCAGTGCCCTATGATATGCCTATCGTGGGTTACGGCAATAACGTAGTCAATTCCCTTATGATATGGGATGCGGTTCCCAAGAATGTATTTTCACTGGATTCCTTTGATAAGGGAGATTACCAGAAGGCAGTGGAGGATGAGAACCTGGCAAGAAATCTGGTGGATGTGCTTTATCCCAAGGATGACCATGTATCAGGTAAGGAGCTTCGCTTAAAGCAGCAGTATTTCTTTGTTTCCGCTTCCCTGCAGCGTGCACTTGACAGGTTCAAAAAGAACCACAGCGATCTTAGGGATCTGCCTAAAAAGGTGGTGTTCCAGATGAACGACACCCATCCTACCCTTACGGTTGCCGAGCTTATGAGACTGCTCATGGACGAAAACGGCATGGGCTGGGATGAAGCATGGGAAATTACCTCCCACTGTGTTGCCTATACCAATCACACCATTATGGCTGAGGCACTGGAGAAGTGGCCAATAGAGATCTTTTCCAGACTGCTTCCTCGAGTTTACAATATTGTTGAGGAGATCAACCGTAGGTTCTGCCTGGATATCGAGAGGGAATTCCCCAATGATGATGCCAAAAAGGCACGTATGGCGATCATTCAGGATGGTCAGGTAAAGATGGCTCATTTAGCAATAGCCGCAGGCTATTCCGTAAACGGCGTGGCAGCACTTCATACGGAGATACTTAAAAAGCAGTCCCTTAAGGACTTCTACGATATGTATCCCTACAAGTTTAATAACAAGACCAACGGAATTACCCAGAGGCGCTTTTTGCTTCATGGAAATCCCCTGCTGGCAGACTGGGTAACAGATCATATCGGTCCCGAATGGATCACTGATCTGTCACAGATGAAGAAGCTTCTTGTCTATGCAGATGATGTAAAGGCACAGCAGGAATTCATGAATATCAAGTACAAGAACAAGGTGCGTCTGGCTAAGTACATCAAGGAGCATAACGGAGTTGAGGTGGATCCCAGATCCATATTCGACGTACAGGTAAAGAGACTTCATGAGTACAAGAGACAGCTTCTTAATATCCTGCATGTGATGTATCTCTACAACGAGATCAAGGAGCATCCCGAAAAGGAGTTTTATCCTCATACCTTTATATTCGGTGCCAAGGCAGCAGCCGGATACCGTATAGCAAAGCTTACCATCCAGCTCATCAACAACGTGGCAGCGGTGATCAACAACGATCCTTCCATCCAGGGCAAGATCAAGGTGGTATTTATCGAGGATTACCGTGTCTCCAATGCAGAGTGGATATTTGCAGCAGCAGATGTTTCCGAGCAGATCTCCACAGCCAGTAAGGAGGCATCCGGTACAGGTAACATGAAGTTCATGTTAAACGGTGCCCTTACCATAGGTACCATGGACGGAGCCAACGTGGAGATGGTTCAGGAAATGGGTGAGGAGAATGCTTTCATTTTCGGTATGAGCGCTGATGAGGTTATCGCACATGAAAAAGCCAGGGACTACGATCCCATGGAGATATTCAACAATGACCAGGATATCAGAAAGGTGCTGATGCAGCTTATAAACGGCTTCTACAGCCCCAACGATCCTGAACTGTTCAGAGATTTGTACAACTCACTTTTAAATACCCAGTGTACACAGTACGCTGATACATACTTTAACCTTTTGGACTTCCGTTCCTATACAGAGGCTCATGAGCAGATAGAAAAGGTGTACAGGGACGAGGCACTTTGGGCTAAGAAGGCTATCCTGAATGTGGCAAATGTGGGCAAGTTCTCATCAGACAGAACTATTCAGGAATACGTGGATGAAATTTGGCACTTGGACAAACTAAGGGATTAAAGTGAGTGAATTTGCATGATGCCTGCATCAATGCAAATACACTTACTTTAAGACCAAAACACCATGAGCAAGTAGGACGGTAGTCCGGATTGCGAATGGTGTCAGGATTGCGGGAGCGAAGCGGAGCAATCCGTTAGTTTGAAAATATTATTAAGGAAGGCATTATGGCATACAAAAGACTTGGTGAATTATTAATAGATGCCGGAACCATCAATGAGGAACAGTTGAACCGGGCTTTGGAGCTTCAAAAGGGCTCCAAGGACCGTCTGGGAACTGTGCTGATAGACAATGAGATCATTTCCGAGGACGAGCTTATAGACGCCCTTACCATGCAGCTTGGCATAGATTATGTGGATCTGACAAAGATAAAGATTCCGGTGGAGATGGCACAGACAGTGCCGAAATCCATAGCAAAGCAGTACATGGTGGTACCTATTCAGGTTATCAGGGACGAGCTGGTCCTGGCAATGAGCGACCCCCTGAACTTTTACGCAATAGAGGATGTAAAAAAGTCCTCCAGAAAAAAGGTAAAGCCTGTGGTTGCCCGTGCCTCTGCCGTGGATTACGCCATCCAGATCCTTTACGGAAATGAGGGCGCTGCCAGAGCCATAGAGGAGATGAAGCGGGAGTCCCAGGCAAACGGGGACAGCGGGTCCGTGGTGGAAAACCAGGCATTTGTCACAAATGTTTTGGGAGACGACTCCATAAACAATGCCCCCACCATCCGACTGGTGAACTCCATCATAGAAAGATCCGTGGATGAGCGTGCCAGTGATATACACTTGGAGCCCAGAGAGGAAAATCTCTACGTCAGGATGCGAATAGACGGCATCATGAGAGAGATACTTACGGTGCCCAAGGATCTGCAGAATTCCGTTATATCCAGAATAAAGGTCATGTCAGGACTGGATACCTCCGAAAAGAGGGTGCCCCAGGACGGACGATTCAATGTAAGGGTAAAGGGCAAGGATATAGATCTACGTGTGTCCACCCTGCCTACAGTATACGGTGAAAAAATAGTTGCCAGACTGCTGGACAAATCCGACGGAAGGGTCACCAAGGAAAAGGTGGGACTTACCGGTCGTGATGAGCAGATATTTGACAGGCTTTTGCAGTGGCATTCAGGGGTGCTGCTTCTGGTTGGACCTACCGGTTCGGGAAAGACCACCACAATGTATGCCATGATAAACGAGCTTAACAAGCCGGAGGTTAATCTGGTGACACTGGAGGATCCCGTAGAGTATAATGTGGACGGAGTCAATCAGGTACAGATCAATGAAAAGACCGGGATGACCTTTGCAGCGGGACTTCGTGCCATACTGCGACAGGACCCGGACATAGTGGCTGTAGGTGAGATCCGTGACGGTGAGACTGCCACCATTGCCATGAGAGCAGCTATCACGGGACGTCTGGTGCTTTCCACCATCCATACCAATGATGCGGTGGGAACCATTGAGCGACTTAACGACATAGGAGTGGAGCCCTACATGACAGCCTCCGCCTTAAGAGGTATCATATCCCAGCGTCTGGTGAGGCGCATTTGTCCTGAGTGTAAGGAAGCCTATGAGCCCACTGATGATGAGTTGGAGGATCTGAGGCTGCCTAAAAAGCCGGGACAGAAGTTTTACAGAGGTACTGGCTGTCCCAACTGCTTTAATACCGGTTACCGTGGAAGGGCTGCCATATTTGAGATGCTGCCAATGAGCAGGGTTGTAAGAGAGCTTATATCCGAAGGAGCACACCGGGCAGAATTGGAGGAGGCGCTGCACGACAGCAAGACCGGATTCGTGTCCATGCGTGAAAATGCCATACGGCTTATGCTTGAGGGTGTCACCTCAGTTGAAGAAGTTATGCGTATTACAAACGAAGAAGATTAGGGACAAAGCTTTAGTCCGTGGCGTATGATTTAGGGTCATTTTACTTGGTCAGACTACACTCTACCTCATCCCGGCGAACATCCGTAAGGC
>CAMOZG010000074.1 GCA_946630825.1 uncultured Lachnospiraceae bacterium | reverse complement strand
TACGGAAACAGGAAGTATCCTGTAGGTGAGGATTGACTTGCAATAGGTCTTGCGGTATTCGTTTCCGGCAGAATACGCCGTCACCCGATAGTAGTATTTTTTTCCACGTTCTACCTTTTTATCATTAAAAGCCGTCTTTTTGGCGCTGGTGATCTTTTTGATCCGCTTATAGGACTTCCCAGCCTCCTTGCGTTCTATGATGTAGCCCTTTGCCATCTCCACCTGGGACCAGGAAAGCCTGATGCCCTGATAGATGTTTTTTACATTCACCACAGGCGCAGATAAAAGGTAGGCACTGATGGAGTATGACACCGTCTTGCTGCCCTTGTAATTGCTTCCGGCGACTGCCGTAATTATCATCTTTGCCGTACCTACGGATACGTTGTTCTCGTAGCCGGTTATGGTATAGTCCACTCCCTCGTAAAGCTCCTTGCCCTTGTAGGTAACGGAGGTGATCCCCGGCTTAATGGGGGAGCCTGTGTATTTGAATTTACTCTTGGAAAGCTTCACGGTGCAGTCGGAAAGTCTGATGGAGGTCCCGCCGGAATTTTCCTCAGTGATGGTGGTCTTAAGTATGCTGGAATCCTTGTAGCCCTCTCTCACTGCCACGGCTCTTACCACTGTGTTTTTGTCCACCCTGAAAGGCTTGGTATAAAGTCTGGATTTGGTGGAGCTGATCTCAGGAGTCCTGCCGTCTGTAGTGTAATATATGTCGGCACCGTTTGTAGCGGTGTACAGGCTTACTATAAACTGATCCTTATAGGCTGTTGAAGCCTTGGCTGTGTAGCCGGGAGATACCGCGGAAAGCTCCGGCACAGGAGTATCCCCATAGGTATCGACAGTGGAGCCCGAATCATGGTCACACTCAGGCAGCACAAAGTCCGTCCAGAAATCCTCAATGGTGTGATAGTCCGACTCATCCAATACATTTAAAACGTTGTTGGATCTGCAGTAATAGGTGTAATTTTTAACACTTTTTCCTTCTTCATCCAGCCCCTTGTCATCCCAGGTGAGATCTATATTGTACCAGGTGTCATTGATCCTTACCTTGTTCCACTGGTGGAGTGCCGAGGTGATGCAGATACAGTCGATACCCACAGCATTGCAAAGCACAGAAAAAGCTCCTGCATAACCTGCGCATACGGTCTTTTTCTCATCAGTAGCAAACACACTGTATATGGACTGGGTAAAGCTTTGATCCTCGTTTATAACATTGCTTTCATACTCCGCCATGTCTATCAGATAGTCGTGGATAGCCAGCACCTTTTCCCCGTCGGAATGGGCTATGGAGGTATTTGAAAGCACGGATCTGATGGCATGGGACACCCGGGAGTTGGCTGACTCTCTGGATGAATAGGAAGCAAATCTGGGATACACTGTAAATGATACCCCGTTTACTGATGTCTTTGGAAATATCACCGTGGACAAAAAGTAATACTGGGGATTATTGTACTTAAATATCTTGGCGATCTGAACCATCTGGGCTATGGTCAGATCATCAGAGGTCACATATCCCAAAAGATAATAGGTAATATTTTTATAGGAGTATTCGGTGGCTTCCTCGTCATTTATCATGAAAGAAAGACACCTTTCGTTAAGGGCATCATAATACTCCCGCTCCGTGGCAGACATCTGGTTGTAGAAATAATAATTTCCATACTTTTCCCAGTCCGTCCCCGGGGTGTAGGTCATGGATGCACTGACACTGTCAGCTAAAAATCCCCCCGCTTTTTCATAAAGTCCCATAAGAGGGGAGGGCATGATCCCCGTAAGGATCACCACCGCAGCCAGTACCGTAACGAAACTCTTTTTTGCAAATTTAAAAACAGCAGTCATATCAACCCCACAATGATCTCCGCTTGCGTTCATACACTTCTTTATTTTATAATATATACGAAAAAAAAGAAACCAGAAAATAGGTCAGAAAGAAAATGGTAGAAAGAAAACGTCTGTTAGCATTGGATTACTACAAAAAAGCACATTTTACCGGCAGTGATTCCGAAAAGGATCTGCGCTATCTAATAGAGAGGATCGTCCCCGAGGGGGCAGAGGATTCGCCGGTCTTCAGAGCCACCGTCTGGCCCGAGCCCTATTCCTATGAGGCTACGGATCCATCACTTTTTCAGATCCATGAGGAGCCCTTTTGCGAAGAGGGTCTTGAGGCAATAGCGGCATGGATAAACACCCTGGATTTTTCAGATCAATGATTCACCCCTCTATCACCTGATCCATAAGATCATATATATCTTCAAGTCCCATCTTTGTCACTGAGGAAAAGGGGATCAGTATGTCATCCTCCGTGGCACCCAAGCCATCCCTTACCATCTTTACATGCTTTTGAAGCTGTGAGCGGCTCACCTTGTCAGCCTTTGTGGCAATGATGATGGGCTGAAGTTCTAAATAAACTATCCATTCGTACATCTGACGGTCCAGCTCGCTTACGGGATTTCTTATATCAACTAAAAGAAAAACACATGCCAGCTCCTCCGACTCTGTCAGATAGTTTTCTATCATGGTACCCCATTTTTCAGACAGGGTCTTTGATGTCTTGGCATAGCCGTATCCCGGCAGATCCACCAGATAGATCTCATCATTTATATTGTAAAAATTGAGGGTCTGGGTCTTTCCCGGTTTTGACGAGGTCCTGGCAAAGGACTTCCTCTGCATCAGGGTATTGATGAGTGACGACTTCCCCACATTAGATCTGCCGGCAAATGCCACCTCCGGGAGGTGGTTTACCGGCAGCTTGCTTGCAGGTCCGCACACTGTTTCAAGATCCACTGTCCTGATTATCATGCGCTCTCCTTTTTCTCAATTACATTCTGGGTCAGTTCCACTACGGAACCGTCCTTTTTATTATCCTCAAGTGTGAGATTGTCATCTACCTTTTCCCTGGTAATGACCAGCTTTTTGGTATCCTCATAAGAGGGGATCTCATACATGTCATCCATCATCACATTTTCCATGATGGCACGAAGTCCTCTGGCTCCTGTCTTTCTTTCCACAGCCTTTTTAGCTATTTCCCTTAAAGCCTCGTCGGTAAATTCAAGCTCCACATTGTCCAGACCAAAAAGGGCGTGATACTGCTTTGTAAGGGAGTTTTTGGGCTCCACTAAAACTCTTACCAGATCATCCTCTGACAGCTCTTCCAAAGCCACATTCACCGGCAGTCTGCCTATGAATTCGGGAATAAGACCAAATTTCACAAAGTCCTGAGGAAGCACCTGTTTGAAAAGATCACTTTCCCTGGCGCCCTCTGTGCGTATCTCCGTAGCTTCGGTAGCAAAACCTATGCGCTTTGTATCAAGCCTTGACTCAATTATCTTGTCAAGTCCCTGGAAAGCTCCGCCGCAGATGAAAAGGATATTTGTGGTATCTATGGATATAAGTTCCTGCTGAGGATGCTTTCTGCCTCCCTGGGGAGGGACTGAAGCCACCGTACCTTCAAGGATCTTAAGCAAAGCCTGCTGCACTCCTTCACCGGATACATCTCTTGTAATGGAGACATTTTCACCTTTTTTGGTTATCTTGTCGATCTCGTCTATGTAGATTATGCCGTACTGGGCAGCATTTACATCACCATCCGCTGCCTGTATTATCTTAAGGAGGATATTTTCCACATCCTCACCCACATAGCCTGCCTCTGTAAGAGTGGTTGCATCAGCTATGGCAAAGGGCACACCCAATATCCGGGCTAAAGTCTGTGCCAAAAGAGTCTTGCCGCAGCCTGTGGGTCCAAGCATGAGCACATTGGATTTCTGAAGCTCCACATCCAGTGAATCCGGCTCAGCCATTACACGCTTGTAGTGATTGTACACCGCAACAGAAAGGACCTTTTTTGCCTCCTCCTGGCCTATTACATAATCGTCCAGAAATGCCTTAAGCTCCTTGGGCTTTTTCAGATTGATCTGGGGGCGGACATTCTTTTTGTCCTCTTCCTCCATCATCTCTCCCATCAGATCCTCGTCTATGATCTCTGAGCAGATATCCACGCACTCGTCACATATGTAGATACCATTGGGACCTGATATCAGCTTCCTGACTTCATTCTGCGACTTGCCGCAAAACGAGCAGTATATATCGTCATATATCATTTTACTCATTTAAATTATCCCTCTATATTAGGATTCTGCGCGATTCTCAATAATACGGTCAATGATGCCGTACTCCAAAGCCTCGGCTGCTGACATATAGTGGTCACGGTCTGTATCCTGCGCCACCTGCTCCACCGGCTTTCCGGTGTTCTCGGAGAGGATCTCGTTAAGTCTCTTTTTGGTCTTTAAGATGTTCTCCGCAGCGATCTCGATCTCTGTCGCCTGACCCTTGGCACCGCCGCTGGGCTGGTGGATCATGATCTCCGCATTGGGCAGAGCCAGTCTTTTTCCCTTGGTGCCTCCGGCTAAAAGGAAGGCTCCCATGGATGCAGCCAGCCCCACACAGATGGTGGATACGTCACACTTGATGTAGCGCATGGTATCATAGATGGCAAAGCCGGCTGTCACCATGCCTCCCGGGCTATTGATATACAAATGGATATCCTTGGAAGGATCCTCCGACTCCAAAAACAGAAGCTGTGCCACCGTAAGTGATGCTGTGGTCTCATTTACCTCCTCTCCAAGGAAAATGATACGATCCTTTAAAAGCCTTGAATAAATATCATAGGATCTCTCACCCCTGGAATTCTGTTCTATGACATAAGGTATTGTTGCCATAATGTATTACTCCTCTTCTGCAGACTTTTCATCCTTCTTTTTGGATGCTTTCTTTTTGGTTTCCTTTTTATTGTCAAGGATAACGTCAATGGCCTTTTCCATAACGATCTCTTTCTTTAATCTGTCACGCTCGGAGTCCGGCATATCCTTGGTAAAGGTCTCCACAGACATACCGTACATGGAAGCCATCTCTTCTATCTTTTTATTGATGTCCTCTTCAGTAGCTTCAAGATTTTCGGCATTTCCGATCTCTTCAAGCACCAGGCTGCCCTTTAAGCGATCCTCAGCCTCGGGACGCATCTGGGTCCTAAGCTGCTCCTCTGAGGTGTTTGAAAACTTGAAATAATCCTCAAGCCTCATGCCGCTCTGACGAAGGCTCATGGAGTAATCCCTGATCATGGAATCCACCTGGGTCTCCACCATGGGATCAGGAAGCTCGATCTCGGAATCGGCTATGATCTTGCCAATTGCCTCATCCTCGTAAGCCCTGCGGGCTTCGTTATTTTTGCGCTTTTCGATACGATCTTTTACATCAGCCCTGTAGTCCTCTTCGGAATCAAAGCCCTGGTCGTCAATATAATCGGAAAGTTCGGGCATCTCACGATTTCTGATGGTGTGGATACGGCAGGCAAATACTGCATCCTTTCCTGCCAGTTCGGAAGCCTGATAGTCCTCGGGGAAGGTGACATTGACATCCACATCCTCCTCTAAGGATACTCCCACCAACTGATCCTCAAAGCCGGGGATAAAGGTATTGCTGCCCAGCTCTAAGGTGTGATTCTCGGCACTTCCGCCGTCAAAGGCTTTGCCGTCTATGGTACCCTTAAAGTCAAATACAATGGTATCTCCCTTTTCGGCGGGACGGTCAGTAACCTCTACCAGACGTGAGTTTCTCTTAAGATCATTGTCGATCTCCTGCTGTACATCCTCGTCTGTAACATCTGTATCCACCTTTGTTACGGTAACCCCTTTATACTTTCCTAATTTAACAGGGGGACGAAGAGCCACGGTAGCTTCAAAGATAAACTCCTTGCCCTTTTCTATCTGTGTAACCTCTATCTCAGGTGAAGAAACCACATCCTCGTCTATCTGGTCAAAAACATTGGGATAGTTTTCATTGATCAGAAACTGGGTTGCATCCTCATACCATATTTCGGGTCCATACATCTTTTCTATCATGTTCTTCGGCACCTTGCCTTTTCTGAATCCCGGTATGGATATACGGTTTTTCATCCGCTTATATGCGCGGTTGCATGCCTCATCCACCTTTTCAGGCTCAACACTTATGATAAGCTTTGCCATACTGCCTTCTAACTTCTCTACCTGTACATTCATTACAAATAACCCTTTCCTGCAATTATTTGGAATCCGCTTAAAATGCGACTCTTCCTATAGTAAACACATTCGCGTATTTTACCACAATTTTTCACCATTTTCAATAAAATACTTATCATTGATTATTTTTTCTTTTTATTGTATACTTTTAGAGTATATTGGTTGCCGGAGCCTCCGGTAATCGTAATTTTTATGTGAGGAGAAACAAAATGGATTTTTCTAATTATTCCATCCTTATAAGCGACGATTCTATACTTGCACGCAAACAGCTTAAGGATGTGATTAATTCCCTGGGCGAGGGCGCTACCTTTATAGATGCCTCCAACGGCCAGGAAGCCATTGACAAGTACAAACAGCATCATCCCAGATTGGCATTTCTTGATATCGTCATGCCTGTTAAGGACGGTATTGAAGCCGTAAAAGGCATCATAGCCGAGGATCCCGAGGCGGATATCATCATAGTTTCATCCGTCGGCACACAGGCTCAGCTCAAAGCAGCCATAGAAGCGGGCGCCAAGGACTTTATTCAGAAGCCTGTCAATGCAGCACAGGTGCAGGCTATTGTAGAGAAGCACCTTCCCTAGGAGGAACTTTTATGTTTGCACAATTTTTCGGAAATTACCTGCTGGGCAAAGGAGCTGTTACTCCCGATCAGTTATCTACGGCTATTGCGCACACCCAGAGTACCCATATTAAGATCGGTACTTTAGCCATGCAAAAAGGGTACATGACTGCAGCCGAAGTGGATGAGGTCTGCTTTATACAGACCCGCGAGGACAAGCGTTTCGGTGAGATTGCCATGGAGCGCAACTACCTCTTCGAGGATCAGTTGGAGGAGCTTTTGGATACCCAGAATTCCAACTACCTTCTTTTGGGACAGACACTTATAGATCTGGGATTTTTGACCAACTCCGACTTAGAGGAATACCTGGTGGAATATCAGGCTGAAAATGATCTGGGATCCCTTTCCGCAGGAGACGAAAGTGA
The DNA here is from genome assembly GCA_946630825.1 of uncultured Lachnospiraceae bacterium. Lineage (GTDB taxonomy): Bacteria > Bacillota > Clostridia > Lachnospirales > Lachnospiraceae > JAILEN01. The sequence continues at coordinate 3,743 of CAMOZG010000074.1, read as the reverse complement.
TGATGCGGTGGAGCGCCTTATCGAGAATTTTCTGGAAGAGGCCGGCAATGAGATCCCTGAGCATGCGGTAATATATATCAAGCTTATATTTAACAGCTTGGTCAGGTTCATAGGTCAGGACTTCACTCCCCTAGCTCCCATAGAGGTGGAAAGCTATGATACTCATAGCTGCGTAGCCCAGAAGATCGAAGGGCCGATCCGTATCACCGCTTCTTTGGATATGGATACTGATGTGGCTGTGGAATTTGCCTCCCGTTATGCCAAGATGGAATTCGAGGAGATGGATGAATATGTGGAAGCTTCCTTGGAGGATTTCCTCAATCTTCACAACGGACTCTACACCGTTAATATGAGTAACGCCAGAGCCATGGAGCTTACCTTGGAACCGCCCTATCACCAGGACAATACGGAGATCACCTTCCAGGATGTCTGCTATGTGATCCCGGTGATCTATCCCTTCGGGACGGTGTATGTACTGATAGAAATATACTAAAAATTGTAACTATTCAGAACCAAGGCAATTTTTGAAGAGAATCGATTGAATGCTTGCATTCGTAAGCAAGCGAAGCGGATTCGAGCTGGGTTCTGAATAGTTACAATTTATTAATTAACTTCGTTTTACCAATTCGACGGCGTCCATACAGAACAGTCATTACAAACCCACTCTGTTTAAATTTCTTATCAAGGATAGAATCTTATCCTCATTTGTTACGACAAATGACTTTTGCAGAAACAGGATAAACGACATCCGCCGCCATCAATTATGAACGATAGTCGGCATTTATGCTTACATACTCATGGGTCAGGTCGCAGCCCCAGGCTGTAGCCGTGGCATCACCCATGTGCATATCACAAATGGCTGTCACGTGATCCCGAGAAAGGATGCGGGTGGCTTCCTCCTCGTCAAAACCCACTCCATGACCATCTTTAGCTATAAGTATGGAGCCCTCGGCACTTTCAAAGGTCAGGGTAACATCAGAAGGATCAAAATCAACACCACTGTAGCCCAAAGCACAAAGGATCCTGCCCCAGTTTGCATCATGACCATAGATAGCAGCCTTGGTCAGGCTGGAGGTGACAACAGACTTTGCCAGAGTTCTTGCCTCCTGTCTGTTTTTCGCCCCTTCTATGCGAACCTCAAAAAGTGCGGTAGCACCCTCTCCGTCACCTGCCATCATCATGGCAAGCTTCTTAAGGACTTCAAAAAGTGCCTCCCTAAAAGTATCATAGGCTTCCGTTCCCTCTTTTATAGGAGGATTATCTGCCATACCGTTTGCCAGCACCACACAGGTGTCGTTTGTGGAGGTATCACCGTCCACCGAAACCATGTTGAATGTATCTTCAACTACTGACGACAGCGCGGCTTGTAGTGCATTTTTCTCTATGACGGCATCCGTAGTGACAAAGCAAAGCATGGTGCACATATTGGGATGTATCATGCCACTGCCCTTGGTCATGGCACCTATGGTGATCTTGCTTCCCCCTACCTCAATAACGACAGAGGCTTCCTTTGGAATAGTATCTGTAGTCATGATAGCTCTTGCCGCAAGACCTGCAGCCTCCCTGCTATGGGAGAGATCTTTTGCCATCGCTTCTATTCCACCACGTATTTTATCCATGGGAAGCTGCATCCCAATCACACCGGTGGATGCCACTAAAACCTGCTTAGGCTCCACATCCTGCAGGACTTTTGCCACAGCATCCGCAGTATCCCTGCAATATCCCATACCCTCTTCTCCGGTGCAGGCATTGGCTATCCCCGCATTTACCACAACAGCCCTTACGGGTGCTTTGGAAGCAGTGATCTCTCTGTCCCAGATCACCGGCGCAGCCTTTACCACATTTCTGGTATAGGTACCGGCAGAGACACAGTCAGCCTCACTTACTATCATAGCCATATCATCCCTGTCACTATACTTAATGCCTGCAGCCGTATGTGCTGCCAGAAACCCCTTGGGAGCTGTAACTCCCCCATCAGATAAATTCATGGTGATAACTCCTTTTAGTTATTAAACCTTGTTATATTTTCTTCATTGAGAACAAAATCGTAGGTATTCACATCTTCACGACAGGTCCATCCCTCACCGTTCCAGAAATTATTACCCAGTTCATTACCCTTAAATGCTATCAAAGAGATCTTATTCACTTTTTGGAGTTTAAGCTGCTTCATGCAGGCAACCACCATCTGCTTTCCAATGCCCTGCCTGCGATAATCCTCCCTCACACACACATGGTAAAAGCTGGCTGTTCGTCCGTCGTGACCACACAATATGGTACCTACGATCTCTTTTTTATTCGTGATTATATTTTCTCCAGCAGTTTCTCCGTAAGCTTCATCAATGTCATGTCTGTCTTTGGATATCTCCGCCACCACACTACAGCCGGGGTTTCTTTCCAAAAATTTAATCACACCTGAATAAGAGTCATCCACAGATCTAATGCCAAATCCATGTATAGTCTGCCACAGTCCATAAGCCCCTTCATAATCCCCGGGGGCGAACTCTCTGATTGTTAATTCTTCCATTAATTTCCTCGTTTTCTAAAATATAAGTGTCCGGCAAGTAATAAAGTCCACTTATTTGGAAATCGGTATACTAGGGGAACACAGGCATACCCGTAAGTCCTGTTTTTTCATCCAGCCCAAAGAGTATATTCATATTCTGGAGTGCCTGTCCCGCAGCACCCTTGACCAGATTATCGATCGCCCCCACCATAATAAGACGGTGGGTACGTTCATCAATGAGATAGCCAATATCCACAAAGTTGGAGCCTTCCACCCATCTGGTCTCCGGCATCTGTCCCTTTGGAAGCAGCCTTATGAAAAACTCATCCCCATAGTATTTCTCATATGCAGCCTGCACATCCTCCATGGTTGGATAGCTTCCATTCCTGAGATTTAAAGTGGCATATTCCGTGGCGAGTATCCCCCTGTTCATGGGTGCCAGATGGGGAGTGAAATTGACCATTATATCCCTGCCTGCCGCCAGGGAAAGCTCCTGCTCTATCTCAGGAGTATGCCGGTGATTGGTGACCCCGTAGGGCTTCATGCTCTCATTTACCTCACAGTACAGATTTTGTACCTTTGCACCACGTCCGGCTCCGCTGGTTCCTGATGCCGCATCAATTATGAGAGTGTCGGGATCTATAAGTCCCTCTGCCACCATTGGATATGCCGTAAGGATGGAGCAGGTGGTATAGCAGCCGGGGTTTGCCACGAGATCACGTCCCCGGATCTTTTCCCTGTAAAGCTCACACAGCCCGTACACTGCCCGATTTATAAGCTGCGGACTTTTATGCTCAATGCCATACCATTTCTCGTATGTTGAAACATCAGTCAATCTGAAATCCGCAGACAGATCAATTATCTTTGTGCGGGACAAAATATCCTCGTTTAACACAGATCCCAGATAACCCTGAGGTGTGGCTGTAAATATCACATCACACTCCTCAGCCATTTTATCCAGATCATCAGCTTTGCATTCCTCACCGGTAAAGCCCCGGGCATTCATATAAATGGAGGCAAAGTCCTGCCCCACATAGCTTTTTGATCCATACCATACGATCTGTACTTCACTGTGTCCCATAAGAAGCCTCACAAGCTCTGCACCTGCATAGCCTGTAGCCCCTACTATTCCCACTTTTACCATTGAATTATACCCCGTTTAATGTTAAAATCAAAAATCGAGCGGTACCCCTTGAGACTACAAGGGGGTGATGCCTATGACAGCCAATGACCTGTTCCA
>CAMOZG010000073.1 GCA_946630825.1 uncultured Lachnospiraceae bacterium | reverse complement strand
TCCGGGATCTGTCCGTCTATGATGGAATCCATGGTCTCTAAGTATCTGAGTATAAGCACCATCCGCTGATTGCCGGATCTCATTGCCTTTTGTCTGAAACGTCTGTCCACTATGAAGCCTTCAAATCTGTCATCACCGGTCTGCTTTTGAAATTCCACCAGGTATTCATACCGTGCCTTTGAATAAAATTCCAGTATGGAATCCAAAAGTCCCGGGTACTCATCACCCTCCACGGCACTTATCTCTGTATACAAAAGCGCCAGGGCTGATGCCGCCGCTCTGTCATCCTCAGCCTCTGCAAAGGTCTTGGCAGTCATTGAGATCCGATCATCCTCATCACCCTGCGCCAGAGAGTCGATATTTTTCTTAAGCTTTTCCGTGACAGGCTGCCTGGCAGTATGAACAATGGTACGGGGCATATTGCCTGATACCAGGGATCTCATCATATGTAGATTTTTCTGGTTGTCGATATTTCTCATAATCTTTATCTGCGAAGGACCATACTCTGATCGATATATGCCTCAGTCATCATTGCCCAGGGATAGCTGGACATATATTCTCCCCTGTATGAATCCACTATGCTCTCATCACCTGAAAAAAATCTGTACAGATCGCAGTCAATTCTTTCGGGAATAATTCTTAGGATACCTCCCTTGATTTCCAGTATACTTAAGATCCCGTATTCACGAAGAGTATCCTTAAGGCTTCTGATGATCACATCCAACTGCTTTTGCCTGGCTCTGTCATACTCCTCGTCTTCCCATATGGCGGCAAATATGTCAGCCCGGGTGACTCCGCCTCCCTGCCTGTCAATGAGATAAGCCAATACCTCCTTGGACTTTTGCCTGTGAAAAGACACATTGTCTCCGTCCACAAACATCTCGAAGTTGCCAAAGGTCTTGACCCTGACCCGGGGCAGATCCTCGTCCACATCAAGTATTGCCACATCACAGTCATGCGACAGATACCAGTCCACTGCCTCCTTACCACTCGAAAAGCCGGTTGCCTCCTTAACATCCGAAAGCCCCCGGCATTTTTCTAATATCTCTGCAAGTCCCTTGTAATCTGAGTCCACACAAATAAGCTTCAACTATTCCCCCTTTTATTGATCGTCAGTTTCCTTTTTGGTCTTGAAAATAGCTGTACGATCAAAAACACTCGGTGCTGTGTTAAGGGATTTCTCATCCTTTGTATCAAAAACTCCTCTGTAATCATTGAGATCCCCAAAGGCTTTTCTGGTGTCATACATGTAGTAGCCGTCTACCTCATCCTCAAAAACTACAGACTTGTCCTCTTTTGCACGTATGTCCTTTTGATGCTGGTCAAACTGTTTTTTTATCAACCCCTCGGTAATACGCATATATAACCTCATCCCAAAACCTGCATCATGCAGGTCATTTACGTGATCTACTGTTCGCCTGCCTTTTTCTCTGCCGCCTGTATGGCTTTAGCCTTTCCATTGCCGATAATATGCTGGGTCTTAAGGATCTCCTCCGCATTGGGATCGGGTGCTGCAGGATCAGCATCATTTTCCTTTTGAAGATAGGGATTCTCCTTTATCATATCGGAGATCACCTTTGTATCCTGGGCTTCCGCCGTGGCATAAGCAGACTGTGAAACCTGCTGGGTCTGCTGGACTGTCTGGGTCTCCTGCTGTGTGACCTGTATCTGCTGCTGTTGCTGCTTTTTTAACTGTTCATTCATTCCGCCGTCCATATTATACCTCCTACATGCCTAAGAATTTGATCGCATGCTTTAGCCCGCTCTCCGTAGGCTTAAGTCTCTTTCCGAATAATAACTCAAAGACCTTTTTGACGCCCGGATGGGCTGCCACCATGGAAAGCTCCTTGTATTTGCCGCTCCCTCCCTGTTTTTTAACTGCTTCGGTAAAACCGAAAATAGCACCTAAGATAAACTTGGGATTATTGACGCCGGATCCGTAAAGCTGGGCTATATTGATCAGGTCATCACTTTCAGTGGCAATGAGGCAGGCTCTGGGAACCCTCATGTCATCACCTCTGTAAATAGCTATGGATAACTCATGTGAAAAACCGGCCATGCCGTCTTCACTGTTGCGCTCTCCGTTGTTGTGTAAAAGCTCAAACACCCTGTTTTTCTGGGCTGTGGTCATATCCGAAAAAGTAAGAGTGGTGATTGCCTTAAGCTTATGCTTACAGTATGTCGCGTACTGCTTATTAGCCAAAAGCTTTTTAATATCATAGTCAAATATGGGCTCTCCATCTATACAGGCATAGCCATTGGCGGTAAAGAAGCCGTTTAAGTCATCAGCGGAGCCAATGAACTCGGACTCCAAGACCTGCACCTTGTCTCCTGCCAGCCTCTCAGCCTCAGCTAAAAGAGCTGCGCCCTTTCCCTGACCCCGAAACTCAGGCACTATATACAGGGAGTCCACAAAAGCCTGCTCCCTGGCAGTGAAAAAGCTTAGGGACAGTGAGCCGCAGACCTTTCCATCCTCTATAGCTCCTATACGGAGCACCTCACGGGCATTCTGTTGATATGCGTCAAATACAACGGAAGCAAAGGAGCTCCAGTTATTGCTGCCAATTCTTGTCAATTCCATTTCATATCCCCCACGGTCTTAAGATATCTTACAAACCGCTTTGATCAAAATCAGTATGGTTTCAATTCTTCCCCGAATATCTCATCGGCATAGGGTTCAAAGTCGGCTCTGGTAAATACTCGACCAACCTTAACAAATTCGTACTGTATGGCTTTAAGGTAATGCCTCATGCAGACCTTACCATCTGCCGTGGGATCCTCTGCAGCCAGAAATGCGGCATTGAGGATACAGTTTTTGATATTACCTCCGGCAAACTCAAACTTCTCGGCAATAAACCTGAAGTCCACATCATCCCCCAGGGGTGTGGTCTTGGGAACCGTGGTGGTCCAAAGCATCTCTCTGGTATCCGGGTTGGGGAACTGGAACTCTACAATGTATTTCATACGACGGAAGAAAGCCGGGTCAATATTGTGCTTGTAGTTTGTCGCCAGTACGCAGACACCGTCATATGCCTCCATCTCCTGCAAAAGCAAAGCTGTCTTATTATTGGCGGAAGCCTGGTTGGATCCACCGTCATCAGCACGCTTTGCGAAAATGGTATCGCACTCATCAAAGAAAAGCACCACGTTACACTTTTTAGCTTCCCTGAATATCATGGAAAGACTCTTCTCTGTCTCACCGACGTACTTATCCACGACCTTTGAGATATCAACTCTGTAAAGCTCCAGATTAAGCTCATGTGCCAAAACCTGTGCCATCATGGACTTTCCTGTACCGGGAGCCCCGTACAAAAGCACCGTAAGTCCACGACCGTAAGGGTACTTCTTCATGTAGTTCCAGTCTTCGTATACCTGCTTTTTATTGTTCATCTGCTCTATGGCATGACCGATCTGCTCACGCTGATCCTTGTTCATGACTATGTCCTCGAAGCCGAACTTAGCCTCAACTCTGGTAGCCTTGGCGGAAAGTTCTGAAGACATCTGGGCATTACAGCTCTTAAATAATGTGGCACGATTTATCACATCAGTACGATCCATAACAGCCAATGACTTGCCGTAGGAGCAGGCATCCTTGATCTTGCCCGGTGTGAAGAGGAATTTTGTAGCCATCTCGAAGAAGTCCACATCATCTCCCCATTTAAAGGGCTTGGAATAGTAATCCCAGCATGCCACACGTCCGTCGATATCGGGAGGATTAAGGGTAAGAAGTGTAATCTGCTCCTTGGTGATCTCCTTGAAATTGATGGACTCCTTGGAGTTACAGAAAACCGTAACGCCCTTTTCCGTAAGCTTCGTGAAGAAAAGATCCATATATCCGAAGAACTTTTCCTTTTCCTCGTCCCTGTACTGAAGCTCCTCAAGTACGCAGCAGCCGTCTGTTAAGATACACTCTCTGGTAACTGCCCATACAGCTTTTTCCACAAAGGAATAGTCGTATACGAAAAGCTTCTTACAGTTTACAGTCATGGCTCGAAGGCCGTTTTCCTTGCAGAACTTTTTAACGAAAAACTTTCTGCCGCTGCCCTCATCACCCTGGTAGGAAAAGATCCTGCTTCCGTCGCTGTAGGCGATCTTCATGGACTCCAATACATTCTCATTACACAGGATGTCATCTAATTCCTCATCCTCTTTTGTAAGCATCCTAAGGAATCTGGAATAATTCTCATCCAGCTTCATGGGATTCTTACCAAAGAGGTAGTCGATTATACGCTTATCCGGGGATACAGGTGTGGAAAAAGGCATGGAGGGCACCACCCGAAGATCCAATATGGGCTGAAGCTGCTCCAAGCTTACGGACATGTCACCGTATGCACCTGTAATGGAAAATTTGTTACCATAATAAAGCTTGCCTGCCGACTCAATGGTGGGAGTGGACAAGCCGCCGTTTTCGTTTACGATCTGGAATACGCCTGCATAGTCGGTCTGTGTGGATGACAGTATACCGCAGGCAAAACAGAATATGGTAAAAGGATCGAAATCCATCTTATGGGTAAGAATATAAAAAGGCATCACAACTCCGGCGTCTGCCGCAGCCTCTGCCCTTTTTTGAATATCCAATATACGCTGTGCCACGTCGGCAATGGGTGTGGTATCCACCTGAACTGCCGCGGCGCCATCACCGTCGGAAGAGCCTCCGAATATATCATCAGATGAGCCTTCATCCTCTTCGTCAGTCAGGGAACCGAAGGACGCAAAAATATCCATGAGTCCGTCATCCTGACCAAAGATATCAGCGATCTCGTCTAACTCACCTTCTTCGGAGCCTTTTGATGAATCGGAGTCCGAAGCTCCGAATATGTCAAATACGTCTGCAAAGTCGTCGGTCTCTGCTGACGCCTCACTCTTTTCCTTGGGAACAGCATCCATGTCACCGCCACCCTCATAGGGTACGGTGGGCATCTCAGGAGTCTGGGTCAGGACCCAGGAAAGCTTTTGCATCTGCTCTTTGGTGGAATCACTTGCCACCTCCAGGTCAGGATAGAGCACGTTTTTATAGCCACCCTGTCCATTGGAGTAGACCCCCTTCATTCCCTCTAAATATTGATAAAGGCAACGGTTGACACAGTCAAACACATTGCCCATATATTCGTCATAGCTCTTAAAGGGCTTTAATTCACTACCTTCCAAAACTCATTCCCCCTTAGATCACCGTCAAAATAGTAGCAAATCCCGATACATCAAAAACGTCCTTAACTGTAGGTTGAACATTAACAAGTTTCATGGTTCCACCCTTACTGTTGGCGGTCTTCTGCCCTATTAAAAGGGCGCGAAGACCGGCACTGGACATGTAAGGACACTTGCTCATCTCCAATACAACATTGCGCCCCTTCTGGAACGCCTGTAATATATGCGTCTGCAGTTGAGGTGCAGTATTTGTATCCACGTTTCCCTCGACGTTAAGCTGGACGGTATCCTCGCCTCTCGTCTCTGTAATAGTCATTAAATGAGAACCTCGCTATTCATCTAAAATGATGTCATCATCCATCTCCATGTCATCATCAAAGACACCATACGATTCCTCTGCAAGGACTGCATTCATGTCCATATAGATATCCGTGTCAAGTACACCGGAATCCTTAAGACGAATCAGATGAATACGGCTTCTGAGGGGCACGAACTGGTGGATCAGATGCATAAGCTGATGCCGATCCGTATCGGAAAGCTTTTTCTTGACGAGGATATTAACGTCATATATGCTGCTGTCCTCTAAACTGCTTCCCTCTATACCACCCTCTTCCATATATGACCGGATGGTATTTTGTTCAAGAATGATTGCCCGTTCTCCAAGAACGATCTCGAGTATACGCTCCAGACAAGCTCTGGTACCTTTCATCCGGTTAAGCTTATAGCCTTCTCTGACAAAGGTCCTCATAACATCCACAGGCAGATAATCACCGCTTAAGTCTATCCCAAGCCACTTACCGTAGACAATCAAAAGCTCCGGATATGCTGTCTCCGGATCCAAAAGCTTAGGAAGATCGTCGATCTCAGTCTCAAAGTCATTATAGACCGTAGAAAAGACTGACATGAACCTGTGGAAAAAGCCACCTCTCTCACGATAAATAGACGGAAACGTCTCCATGAAATTGTCTCCCTGTCTGTCTATCCTGATACCTGAAAGCGTACCCTCTCCGTATCCTATGATATCTATGCATACATAAAGATATTGTCCTGATAAATCATATATCAGTATGTCATCTTTGTCAACAACTCTCTTTGCGTTGCCGACCTCAAGAATCCGTTTTTTCTCTGAATCGGAAAGCTTATCCCCACACAGGACCTCATTCAGATCGTAGGTGGACTCTCCGTCAGTGATATAATGATCATCTGTTGCCAGGACATATACATATAATACCATATTTTCCGTTATGTCTGCAACAAGAGAAATCCTGCCCCAGGAAGCGGACACTTCGGCGCTGTCGATAGCCGGTAGGTACAAATGCCTGTCATGTTCATCTAAAAGCTTAAGCTCTCCGGAGTCCAAAAGCTCCATTCCCTGCATTCCGGAGTGCCTGAGCCTGTTCTTTTTAATAGTATATTTTATTCCTGCCATCTTTTATCCCTCTTAATCGGTAGATGTAACTGTCTCTATGCGGATCTGCCCCGGGTACAGCAGGCAGTTAAATGCCGGCAGGATATCCGCATCCTCCATCTTTGCCGAAGCTGTAGACTTGGGTCTGATGGAAAGATCATATACAAACTCCACACAGTCAAGCATCTCTATAGCATGAAAGACCTCATCAAAGTGCAGCCTGTCTCCGAAATTCTTTTCGGAATTCAGATAGTCCACATGACGCTTTACGGTCTCCACTATTTCATCCTTGCAGTTTTCATAGTGAAGCTTTACATATACGGTTCCGCTTACATTCACTGCTGTGTATACAGGTTCCACAAGCTCGATATGTGTAGTCAAAAGCCTGCGCTGCTCAAGTCTCTTTAAGATAATGGTCCTATAAAGCGGAGGCAGCTTGGGAAACTCCTCATCAGTACCGGGCTTTACCGCCACAGATACCATGTTTTTATTTTCATCCATTCTGGCATTGGCTTTGTGTATGCAAAGGCCGGGAGTGGTACGGACTATATTCTCGTAATCAGAGGTGGTTACCGCAGTATAGGCTGTATCCATATCAATTAAAAATCTGCGTCTTACGTCCTCTAAGTTTTCCTTGTATGCTCCCCCTGTGCCTGCGCCGGGATTGTAATAGGAATTCCCAGAGGTATCACCTACTGATATGAGATGATTGCCGGGACGGATATTTCCTGATGCTCCCTCATGGGTAGCAATGCCTGCCATGAAAAGATCCGCACCTATGAAGTCTCCGCCGTCCTCTATCTCTATCTCGCCGTCACCCTCGTACAGGTGATAATACAGGCAGCCATCCTCGCTGTGCTCAGGACGTACAAAGTCGAATATCTCCTCACCATTTTCATCAATACGTCTGGCGATAATGCTGAAATTGTGGGGCACTATCCTCTCATAGGGAAGGGAAAGCCGCTGATTGTCATAGCCTAAGACCTTGCCTATGCGGTACTTTTGCATCACATCCTCGGTATACAGCACCACCCTGACACAGTCACGGCTTCTCTCGGGACCGAAGCCCCTGGTAGCTTTGTCAAAACGGATGGTCATATTTCCAATACCGTGGTCGATCCTGTCGTAGTATCTGCCCGGTCTTTCCGGGTCGGGTGTATAGTCATAGACCCTGTAGGACTCACCCTTGGCTTCACGGACAAAGACATTGACATAGACTTCTTCACCCATACCGGATACCACATTTATCTCTGTGGACTTGCCAAAGCTCATGCTTTCGGATATGGTGTGCTTCTGCCATACTTCAAATAAAAATGCCTCGATACCGATAACCTTTGGTCTCACATCATATTCGGATCTGGTAAGGACTGCCCTTACGCAGTAGCCCTCTATGGGAGTCTCGCTGCACTTCGCAGCCTCTTCGGGTATCCACATACGGATCTCTCCGCTGTTAAGGAAAGCATTTGTGGCATCCCTGACCTTCATCTCCACCCAGCCGTTTGCGGTATAGCACTCCCATCTGATGGATGCAAAGGTATTCTCCGACTGTATCCTCATGGGATTGCGGTTGTAGCGCTCACGAAGAGTGAAATAAAATACGGTCTCGGAGCCTGCGGGAGGCAGGTTGTTTGAAACCAGATAAAGCTCATCACCAACCAGGGGCTTTTCGCCGAAAATGGCTGCAGGCACCTTTGTCTCCCTGTCAAGAAGCATATCAAGGGAAGTAAAATCCTCTTCGGAAACCTTTTTCGCAAATATGCCTATGAGCTTTCTGTCATCCACCTCTATGGTCCGATCAGTCTCAAAATACATATCCCCGATCTTAAACCTGTGATTGGCAGGAAGCACCACGGAATTATTTACCCGGTCCGCTGCTAAAAGCAGTCTGGCTCTCTTTCCTCTCTCGGGGACAAAGCCCACCATATCAAGGAGACGACGCTTAACCTCAGGTGAAGCGGAAAGGATATGCTCCTGCTGCAGAGTCTCAAAACCTATGAGGTTTTCCAAAATAGTAATGCCGGGATCGGAAACGTTGAAATCAGTCCACTCATCAGTATACAGAGGTATCTGGGAAATCGCCTCGCTGAATCGTTCCTCATATGTCTTTCCGTCATTTGTTATATACTGTAACATAATCTATTCCTCTTTCTAATAGATGATATGCACCTCATGCTTGCCGCTTCTGCATACCATGAAGGGAGTCACCACCAGATCCTCTAAATCTACCTCATGATAGCCTTCTGAATCGGTATAGGAAGCGATCATAACAGATTTTCTGACTATGGCACGGCTCTTTAATATGCCAAGTCTCATCAGTATCTGGGGCTTTTTGGGAATAGTACCTATCTTCCAGCCTGTGCCGTTTTCATAACCCAAAGGATTTAAGTATTCCTCTAAGCATTCTGTAAGCATATTCTGGATCTCAAAGCTGTCATCCAATGAAACCACAGTGACCCATGCTCCTACTGATATGTCCACAAATATAGGCTCGATCAGATGAAGCTTGTCAGCGGTGACTGTAAGTTCGCACTGGTTCATCAGATAGTTTTTAAGTCCTCCCACGACCCTGTGGTAAGCAAAGCTTCCCTCTGCAAATTCGTGCATAAGAAGTAAAAACGTAAGTGCTGCATCATCTATGGTGCCATCCACGGTCCGCCCCACGATACCAGCCACCTGGTCAATGGTATCGGAGTAAGAGCTTATGGCTCTAAGATAGTCATCCATGGTCACAAGTCTCTTACGGGAGCTGATAATGCTGGCACCTCTTTCAAGTGCAGAATCCATACTCTCTATATTAGAGCCGCCATAGGACTTGTTGGGATTGTAAAGCCTGCCCACATAATTCAGTCGTCCCATGGGCTCCTTTATGGTCATAGCCTCCACATTACCCTCGGCACCGTCACAGCAGCGAACCGAAAACCGGATAGCCACATCATCCACCACTTTGGGTATCCAGGTGGTGATGCCGTCACCGAATATCAGCTCATTTGTCAGACGATCCAACTGGTAGACCCTGGGATCCTCTGAAGTCTCAAAACGGTCTGTCTCGTGCCAGAGTACGAAAAACTGCGAGATCATACCCATCAGATCCTCCTCAATACGTATATTGTCGGGATCTTCGTTCTTCATCTCACGCATCTTTTCCTGGGAATAGCGACCCATCTCATTGACCCATACATCTGCATCCAGAATACCGGTAGCACCTATGGTAAATCTCATATTGGGAACTACTTCTTCGATATATGCTTCAGTGGTATCCTTTGTCTCCACATTGGAGACCTGGACTGCATTCATGGTGATATTTTTGATCCTGGGCAGGGTGGACTGATCCTCGTTTACATGTTCCTTTTTGGAACGGATAAATCTCATCCAGTACTGTCTCTTTCCCTCTATCTCATGGGTGACCCAGTCAGAGGGAGGTACAAAGGCTATCACGCCGGTCTTGGTCAGGCTGTCGGTATAGTCAAGAACCTTCATGCGTCTGAAGGAACCCTCGGGACCGCTGTACTCTACCAAAAACGGCAAACCGTTATAGCTCATGCCCTCTTCAAGGTCAAAAAGCATACTTACAGGTCCCTGGGATATCCTGCCGGAAAAGCCTAAATACAGGGCATCCTCTTTGTATTCACTAACGGAAAAGATCACAAGCCCGTCTCTGGTTATCTTTTTGTTGGTAATATCCATGCGCTTTGTGCCGGATATCATCTCCATCTTTTCTGCAGGCAGATAGGTATCCCCAAAGGAATAGGATATTGTCATATCCGTGATCACGGGATAGTGATGGAGTGCAGGGAAAAGATAGCAGTTGTCGCTGCGGCTTATCTGCAGCCTGATGCTCCTGCCGTCATATGCTCCTGCTCCTATGGGCTCCCAGTCATCCGGGCAGGTAAAGGTCATCTCGACCCTCCGGGACTCCTCATTGGCAAAGATGGTGGTATAGTCATCATCCATTGGAAGTCTCTTCCAGCCTATACCATTGTAATACTCTATTACGATCTCATTCGCAAAAGCCTCTGCAAAGACCTCGTCCTGCTGGTTTTTGGGACGCCTCTTAATGATCTTTAAGGATTTGTCCTCCACCTCATTGGTAAGGACGATACGGTTTATCTCAAAGCTTAAGTCAAAGGCAATGGTGATCTTTGCCCCTGCCTTGGCAAAATACTTTTCATGTCCTATATAGCACTCGTTGTATACTGCCAGAGTATCGGTAAATGGTAAAAATCTGGTTACCTCTAAATCGTTGTTATCGTTGGATACACTGTCGGCACTTACGGGATC
>CAMOZG010000072.1 GCA_946630825.1 uncultured Lachnospiraceae bacterium | reverse complement strand
TAGCCCTCATTTTCCATACAAAGCTGACACTTAGGGTAAGCAGACTGCTTTGCGTTTTTAGCCGCTGCTATTGCCTTTGGATCCTTTTCCGGCTTGGAGAGATTGACCGTGATATCCAAGGTGCCGTAATCAGTCTCGGTGGTCCACTTCAGATCCTTTTTCACCCTGTAGGTGCGGATGTAGTCGGAGTTTCTGGACAGATCGTAAAAATACTCCGTGGCAGCCTGGGGTGATTTTTTGTACTCCTCATTAAAACGCTCTATCACCTGGGCAGGACGGGGTGTCAGGCAGTTCATAAGCTTGGTGTCAAAAAGATCCCTGTAAACCACAGAGTCCTCGATAATGCCCCGGCTTACGGCTTCATCCAAAAGTTCCTTTAACACATCCTCTAAAACGATCTCACCCTCGGGCACCTCTCCCTCGGAAAGTTCATCCTCATTAAAGCACTCCAGCAAAAGATTTTGTGAATAGATCCGCTCGCACTCCGGTGTGAGTCCGCAGTCTATCCCATACTGTACCAGTTTTTTGATGTTCTCGCTTAACATGTTGCTTCCCCCTTTTTTTTAGCATAGCCATAAAGTAAATAAACAATTGATATCAATATTAAGATCAGCGATAAAAGCTGTGATACCCTAAATCCAAAAAAGACCGATCTGAGTGAGTCGGTACGAAGTCCCTCGATCCAGAGCCGTCCCACTCCGTAAAGTCCCAGATACATAAACCATATCTCTCCGAAAAACTTCCGTCGTCTGCGCCAGAAGAACAAAAACAGAAAAACTGCCAGATTCCACAGGGACTCGTACAAAAAAGTGGGATGAACGCTGATAAACTCTACTCCGTCAAAAAATACCGTATTTGAAAGCATCTCGGCAGTCACGTCATCCATGGAGCGGACCGCAGCTATTGGTATCTGCATGGACAAAAGCCCATCCGAATATCCTCCAAAAGCCTCCCGGTTGAAAAAGTTTCCCCAGCGCCCTATAAGCTGTCCTATGAGAAGCCCCATACAAACCGAATCAGCCACATCAAAAAACTTAAGCTTTTTGACCCTGCAGGTGATGATGGCTCCTATTATGCCTCCTATGATGCCTCCGTAGATAGCCAGACCACCCTCTCTGAAGTAAAGCACGGATATCAGATTATTGCGGTAGGCCTCCCAGGAAAATATCACATAATAAGCCCGAGCTCCGATTATCCCCACTATCAGTCCCCATATGAGCACATCCAGATAGTCGTCCTGCTTCTGCTTTTTTCTCACTCCGTCATACAGGACAAAGGCGCCTGCCAGCACCATCCCCATGGAGATAACGATCCCGTAATATGCTATATCAATGCCAAATAAATTTATGCTTTTACCCACATCCTTAAAAAATATCCCCAGATGTGAAAATGCTATACTTCTTTCTGTCATATCTAATTTAATTTTTCCAGATCCCTGGCTATCTCCCAGTCTTCATTTTTCTCCAGTCCCTTGGACTGGTTGGACACCTCCGCCTCTTTTACTATGCCTCTGCTGGTCTGTACCTTTTGTATCATGTCCCGGATGGCATCCGGCTCCTCTCTTAGTCTGAAACCTATGATATATCCGCCACCCAGCTTGGGCTGGACCCGTACCAGATCCGCCTGGACCTTGTACACATGGGATATCTGCTGATTTTTTTCGGCGGAGAAAAAGCTTTCTGCCCAGGTGATCTCTGCCGGATAGCCTATCCCAAGATTCACCGAGGTCTCCTCCATGAAGATCCCTATGCCAGTATGGCTTATATTCAAAACCATGCATTTTTCCTGGTTTTCCTCCCCGGACCAGAGGATGGCGCCGTACTGATCCACAGGAATACGAAATGCCTCCCTGCGGTTATAGGGCTTGGCGTCACTGTTGGAGAGGATGCAGGTCACCAGGGACTTTTCTCCCACATGGATGAAGCTTACTCCCACTCCGCCCCATTTGTACACCTTGCCGTTGGACTGGGTCATATAAAGAGTATTGGTCACATTTTCGGAACCGAAATCCACTCTTTTTTTATCAAATACCACATTGTCAACTATTATGAAATGGGAGATGCCTCTCCTGCCCAAAAAAGCACCGATCTTGTCCCTGACGGAACCGTCATGGTTTAAGGTGACTTCAAAGTCCGCCTTGCTTCCGGTGACGGCATCCACACTGGACAGCGACATGACGCAGTCCTCCAATTCATATATCTTTTCTATAAACAAAGTCTTCTCCCATCATTTCCCCAATCTTTGCCAAGAAACACCCAAAGCTTAGTCTACAGGAACGGGAGCTTTACCCCCCCAATGCCACTATCATCAATTGCAGGCTTCATAGCCGATTCAATGGTTGCCAAAAGTCTTGCCTTTGCCACAGGCTTAAGCAGATATCCTGCAGGGCGCAAAGCAAGTGCTGCGGATATATGTTCTCTATCGTTTACACCTGTCAGAAATATCACCGGTATGTGGAAGAGATTCTCGTCCATCCTAAGCTTTTGCATCACAGCCCGTCCGTCCATCTCCGGCATCTCATAGTCTAAAAGAATGAGATCGGGAAGCTGTCTCTCCATCATTTTAAATGCCTTTGGACCGGAGTTTGCAATTATGACATTGAACTCATCCTCCAAAAGTCCCTTCATGCTTCTTAAGGTCATGGCATTGTCATCAATAACCATAATAGTGGGGCGACCTGAACTGTGCCCGGGATCCATACCGGGCATCCCAAGCATACCCATCATCCCCGGCATACCCATCATGCCACCCATACCTGTATCCTGAGGTATTACATCCCTCATCTCTGAAAAGGGTATACCCATGGCACGGCATATCACCGCCAGTCCCTCTTTTTTCTGGAAAGGAGAGTTTAAAAGCTCCACCCTGCTGCCCACAAATTTTGAACAGAAGGTATTATATTCAGCCATATTTCCCATGACCAGTATCTTAAGCATGGGCTCCTCATTCTGGATACGGACAAGGGTGAGATAGGCGCTATCCAGCATATTGTAAATATTGACGATCAAAAGCTCCGGATGCATGGCTGACACTACTCCTGCCGCCATGTCCAGACCATGAGAGAAAACCTGAACTCCAAACTTCCCGGTCTCTCTCAAAAAATTCGCCATCTCATCTACCGCCGGACCGCTCCCGCATACAAGAATCATATTCATCTGTCAAATTCCTCCATCTCCCCAAGGATTTTGTCCACTTCTTCTTCATCTATGTCAGCTACGGCTGCCGCCAAAAACGGCACCCTGGATTCTATTTCATCATTAAACTTAAGATGTTTGATCCTGGCAATGATCTCATCCGCCTGATCTATATCCATATTTTCCATGGCTGTTCGAAGCATCATGGCATAGCCCATAAGCATACCCGGTGTGGCTTCCTGCTTTTCGGTTTCATCCTCCATACCCAGCCCAAAGACACCCATCATCTTGTCCTTGTACCTGCGCCACTCTTCTATGAATATATTGTGCATGCTGCCGATCACAGACATATTCTGGTCTCTGGCTGCAAATTCCAGCATCTTTGCCATGCCTGCCAAGGGCACTATTCCTATGGTGGCTGCTGCCGATTTCATACCGTGAACCTGTATACGGTAGGCGTCATATGCCTGATCCAAAGGATCCGGCAGTTCATCAGGCACATCCCCCAGATCCTTTAAGGGCTCCTCTATTGGAGCCGGTGCTCCGTTTTCCACTGCATCACCCACAGTCAAAATCTGCGCGTACATATTATCCAGCTTGTCGGCATGGACAGGTATAAGATCGTAAAATTCCCTGACAGTCTCCTCCAAAAGTTCCCTCTCAGGCAGATGCAGCCAGGCAAAACTCCAGTCCAGTCCCTCCACATCCGGCAGATCCTCAGGCACTTCCGCCCCGGGCTCCGCCACCATGCCGGACTTTCGATCATCCGCCGGAGCGGGCTTTATCATCTCATCAGGCAGGGTGTGTCTGATGGTCTTTTCCAGCTTGTCTCCTGCCACGGGCTTTGACAAAAAGCCGTTAAAGCCCTCCTCCAAATACATCTCCTTGGCTCCCGTCACCGCATTGGCCGTAAGGACCACCACAGGAGTATCCCTGTTGGGATTATCGGCGTCATCACGGATCATATGTAGAGCATCGATACCATCCACCTCCGGCATCATATGATCCATAAAAATAATATCAAATTTCTGTCTTTTTGCAAGTTCTACCGACTCAGCTCCGCCGGATGCCTCTGTGATCTGTACCCGGGTATGCTTTAATAGGCTCTTAAATACCCTTCTGTTCATACCGTTATCATCCACCACCAGCACTTTGGCATCAGGAGCGATAAATGCCTTGCTCTTGTTTGTAAGTATGCCACCGGCATTATTGAGCTCCTTCATCCGCTCATTGAAATCCCCTATGGGAGTATCGTCCACTATCTCCTGTTCCAGATCAAACCAGAATTTGGTTCCCTTGCCGTAGGTACTCTCCACCTTAAGCTCGCTGTGCATAAGCTCTACCAGATGCTTTGCTATGGCAAGCCCCAGACCGGTGCCCTCTATGTGGCGGTTTTTTACATCGTCAAATCTCTGGTATTCATCAAAAAGATGAGGCAGGTCCTCTTCCTTTATGCCTATGCCCGTATCCTCCACCTCAAAGCGCAGGATCTCTGTCTTAGAGCCTTTTTTCTTTCCCTTAAGCCTGAGCCAAACCGTACCGGCATGGGTGTATTTTACCGCATTTGTAAGGAGATTTACCACCACCTGGCGGATGCGCACATCATCCCCCTCATACCTGATGGGGATGCCCTGCTCCACCTCCACCATGAAGTCAAGACCCTTTACCTCGGCACGCTGAGCCACCATATTGTAAAGATCGTTCATAAGGGAAGCCACCTCATAGTCCACCTCCACGATCTCAAGCTTTCCCGACTCTATCTTGGATTGATCCAAAATATCATTTATCAATGACAAAAGGGTTCGTCCGGCTGCGTATATATCATTGGCATAGCCTATGATGTCCGGATTGGTTGCCTCCCGCAGGATCATTTCATCCATACCCAGCACCGAGTTAATGGGGGTGCGGATCTCATGGGACATCTGTGCCAAAAACTCCGACTTGGCGGCATTGGCACGCTCAGCCTCATTTTTTGCCTCCTCCACCAAATCAAACTGGGCATTTCTTACAGCCATGTTATTAATACGGGCAATGATCCATCCCACATATGCTAAAAAGAAAACGATCACAAACATACGGTATACCCGAAACTTCATGGTCTCATAAAACATGGGATCCTTTATCATGGAAAAGATCGCTTCCTTTTGTATGGCTCCCGTATACTCGTCTATGACCTGAAGATGTATGGTATACTCACCGGCAGACAAGCCATTAATAGATACATCCGTCAGTTCATTCTGGTGTTTCAGCTCATCTATATCTTCGATCCCTTCTATGTAAAAATGCACCATGGGATTGCTTAGGGCATAGTTAAGGACAGAGGGACGTATCACCACATGGGTCACCTCATTGGGGATTTGGTAGACCCCATCCTTTGCGTCAATGCGCACACCGTCAGCAGAGAGATTTCCTATATCCACCATGTAGCCCGAAGAAAAGGTATTGTAGCTTAAGGTATCCACTTCCTCTACCCCCGAGGAGCAGCAGGCGTAAATATTGTGGTCACCGTAGGCATTCCAGGCATTGGAATTAAGGGAATTCTGAAAGCCTCTGGTGTAGTTTAAAAGCTCATAACCGTATCCCGGCTTGTCCGCCAGCATATCTTCAAGCTGACAGATATAAAAGCCTGCGGAGGAAGCCACCCATGCCACGTCCGTCTCGGTAACGACCACATCATAATTGTTGGTATAGGGGAAATTCTCAAGCCGCCTTATATCGTGTCCGTCGTTGTAATAGATGGCATTACTGGTCACATACAAATATTCACTTTTCCCCAGAGGGACTATCCGCATGACGACCAAGGATTTCAGCCCGTCGGTGCCATCTATGGTATCCACCACCTTGCCATTTTCAATAACGTATATACCGCCTCCGTCAGATCCGCAGAATATCCTGCCGTCTGAATCCTCTACCATGGAAAGGATACGGGGAGTGGTAAGTCCATCCTCCGGTCCTATGGTATCTATCACCTTATCACCCCGGATAAAGTTAAGACCGCTGTTGGTGCAGCCTACAATATCTCCATTGGAAAGCTCCACCGACTGTCTGAACCTGGTGCCTAAGGTGTGCATCTCTTCTTCGTTAAAGTGCTTAAGCTTTCCGTTTGGATCTAACCTGATAAGCCCTGAATTGCCATAGGTGGATATCCACATATTCCCGGAGGAATCCTCCATTATATGTCTGACTCTTAAGTTGTTAAAATCATCCAGATAGTTGTACTCTATGGGCTCTCCCCCATAGAGATCTATGACCTCAAGCCCTTCATCCGAACCCACAAAAAGCTCATAGCCCCTCTTATAGGTGACATTTACCACCCCGGGACTAAGACCTGCTCTGTCCATAAGCTCCCTAAAAGGCTTTCTGGCGTACTTGATCACACCCTGCTTGTCGGATACGTACCATACATTTCCCTGGTAGTCAAAGGTGACTCCCTGAACGGATTTGCTGAAAGCAGGTCTTGATATATCCGCAAATTTCCAGTCATTCCCCACAAAGCCCATGCCGTTGTCACCGCAGATGAAAAAGCCCTCATACACCTCGTCATAGAGAATATCATTGATGTAGGTGATACTTCCGGTGGAAATAGACTCCATATATGCCATGGCTTTATTTACGATCTGATACCTGTCCATGGTATCCTGGGAGGTGCCTGCAAATACATCCCCATTGTCATCTATGGCAACAGTGGTATAGAATTTGTCCTCATCCCGGGACTCTCCTGCCCACATAAGCCTGCCGCCGTTTAGCATAAATAAAATGCCGCTTTCCGTAACTCCCACCACGTTGCCTTTTTCATCAGCATCCATGGATACTATGCCCATAAGTCGGCTATCATTGTTATTTATGCCTACGATACCGTTTGGAGATATGGAAGCCAAAGCCGAGACCGAACCGATATAGAGGGTGCCATCCTTGGACTGACAGATGGAACGAATGGACTCCGAGGGCAGTCCCCAGGACAGGTCATAGGTCTTGACATCACCGGTATTGCAGTCGTATCTTGCCAGACCCACATCATTGGTCCCGATCCACAGATAGCCTTTTTGGTCCACATAGAGGGTGGTGATGGAGCTTATGCCACCGCCTAACTCCACTCTGTAAAATCTGTTGCCGTCGAATCTGTAGAGTCCCGAATATCCTCCCACCCAGATATATCCGTCGGGAGTCTGGACCACGTCATTCATCTCCAAAGATGAGATGCCGTCATCCTGGTCGTAGATCACATCCGCATACTCGGCTAAAAAGTCCAACCCGGATCTGCTTGCGGCAGAAGCAGTCATGGAAAAAGTCGACACAGCCCCTGCTGCAGTGATGAAAAATACCACCATTTTGGCAATGTCGTCCCTGCTGCGCTGCTTTCTTTCTTCCTTAAGCCTTTTTTTCTCATGCTTTTTATACAGGCTTCTGACAAACAAATAAGCCCCGCTTATGGCGATCGAGGTAAATACCTTGTCGGGAAAATCCAAAAAGCCCTCTCCCACAAAGCAGCACAAGGGTCGAAACGACACATACCCGGAGAGAAAATCCACCATGGCATCCCCCCACTGGTTTCCCGTATAGCCATCATAAAACAAAAGATTCATGGGAGTGGACAAAACTGCCGCAACAATGGAACAGTAAAATCCCACTATACTTACGGTAAAGGGATCCTCGTCCCTGACATTTCTGGGAAAAGCATAGCCCATAATAAATCCGCAGACTCCTCCCACTGCCGCGTAGAGCATATCTATGATGCTTTCGTTAAAAAAGCCGTTTATGATATTGACCGCCACTCCCACTATAAGCCCCGCAAAGGGACCGTAGGCAATGCCGGCAATTACGGTACCGCCAAAATCCCCCCATCCGGGAAGATTAAACCTGGCACATACGTACCTGCCCAAATAATTAAATGCTATGGAAAAAACAATGACCGAAAGGCTTAAAAGGGACGGCTTAAAAAACCACAGCCTCTCCTTTTTAAGCCTGTATTTTTTGATATTATTAATTGAGCCCTTTATCCTGGCAGACCTCTTATCACTCTTGGTCTTCATCTGTCATAACCCCCATGATCCCCCGGGCTTTGGTAAAACAGCCCTATGTGGAAATTATAACAGAAAAAGGGGCCGTATAAAAGCATTTTTATAGCTCCTCAGCAAATCCTTGGAAGCCCCTCTCCCATGAGAACAGACAGGGATCTTAAGCCCCCGATATTTGTACGGGAATAAAGCCCGCCCTCTTCCTCAACAGATCCCGGCGACTCTACGCGACCTATGATCGCAGCATTCTCCCCATACCTTGACTCTTTGATACTTTTTAGCGCCTCTTTTGCCTCAGCCTCCGGCAGGATCACTGCCATCTTGCCTTCATTTCCCATATACAGTGGATCTAAGCCCATTATGCCGCAGAAGTCCCTGACCCCGGAATCCACAGGAAGCAGGGCATCCTCGATAATGAATTTCTGCCGGGAGGCCTCTGCCAATTCCTTAAGGACCGTGGCAAGACCCCCTCTGGTCACATCCCTAAGGGTGTGAATATTAAACTTTCTGATATGATCTACTATATCATTTAAGGGTGCATTATCGCTTTGGATGTCATTTTCCACCTCCATGCGGCAGGACAAAAGGGCGGCATGGTGGTCTCCCAAATTTCCGGTAACTATAATGGCATCCCCCGGCCTTGCATTGGCAGCGGATATATCCCTGTCATCTGTCAAAAAACCAACTCCTGTGGTATTTATGTATACTCCGCCACTGCCTTCGATCACCTTGGTATCCCCTGCAACTATCTGCACTCCTGCCTCGGCTGCAGTCTCACTCATGGAACGGGCTATCTTTTTTAAATCGTCGACAGATGCCCCCTCCTCCACTATAAATCCGCAGGTGATGTACTTCGGATACGCCCCCCGGGATAAAAGATCGTTTACGGTACCGCAGATAGAGAGTCTGCCTATGTCACCATTTGGAAAGAAAAGAGGTGTCACCACAAAGCTGTCTGTGGTCATGGCAATCTTAGCAGCTCCATCCACGGCTGCCGCATCCTCCATCTGACTTAGTATCTCGTTTGAAAATGCGCTTTCAAATACTTCATGTATAAGCTCCGCCGTGGCACTTCCTCCACTGCCGTGCTGCATTGTAATAGTTTTATTCATGGCTACATGGTCCTTCCGTTGGCAAAATATGAAAAGCAGCTACCCTCTGTGGATACCATACAGGCTCCCTGGGGATTTTCAGGCATACAGGTCTTTCCAAAAAGCGGACAGTCATTGGGCTTGATCTTTCCCATCAGAACCTGATCGCACCGGCATGCCTTGTTTTTCTTGTGATCCTCATACAGGCCTTTGCTTCCCATATCATACTTTTTATATTCCTCTTTAAGCTCCATACCGGAGCCGCCTACCATTCCCATACCGCGCCAGGAGGCATCAGAAACTTCAAAATAAGTATCGGTAAGGCTTTTTGCCTTTGTATTTCCCTCTTTTGTGACCACCGAGGGATAGTAGTTTTTTACCACACCGCATCCGGCATTTTTCACTATCCCGTAAAGCGCCACCAAAAGCTCCTGCCCCGAAAACCCGGATACCCCGAAGGGAATTTTGTATTTTTCCGCTATGGGTTCAAATACCCCATAGCCTGTGACCACGGATACATGACCGGGAGCTAAAAAGCCGTCTATGGGTGCCCCCTCTTCCATCAGATGATCTATCACCCGAGGCATGGTCTTTAGGGCGGTAAGGAGTCTGATATTTTTAATATCCTGCTTTATGATCTCATCCATCAGACAGGCATACACCGGAGTGGTGGTTTCAAATCCCACTGCCGCAAAAACATAGGTCTTGTCAGGATCCTTTTTTGCCATGTCCAAAATATCCATGGGGGAATAGACCATGACCACTTTTGCCCCCTGACCCTTGGCATCCGACAGGCTCATGCTGCTGCCCGGCACCCGGATCAGATCACCAAAGGTAGCGATCACCATACCCTCCTCCATGGACAAGGCTATCAGTCTGTCAATATAGGATGAGGGGGTCACGCACACAGGGCACCCCGGTCCCGAAAGCAGATGGATCCTTTCAGACAGCATGGATGGGATCCCGTTTTTTGATATGGCATCCGTGTGGGAGCCGCAGACCTCCATGATATTTATGTCAGGCCCATCATATTCTTTTAAAAAATTTTTAATCTCTTCTAATGTGATCATATCCTATACCGAAAGCTCCTCTAAAAGATCCTCCAGCTCCTTTGCCTCAGAGACAGAGACCTTTTGCAGGATGCAGCCCGCATGGACCAGCACCCTATCCCCGGGCTCCACCGAGATAAGCCCGGCAGCCGCCTTGACTTTGTTTCCGGAAAAATCCACCACAGCAGTTTTTTTAATGTCATCCACCTCTATTACCGTTCCCGGCAATGCTACACACATATCACAAGTCTCCTTTTGTTCCATAAAATATCTGACCCAGCGCCAGCCCTCCGTCCCCCGGGGGGACCTGCTTATTCAAAAGCGGCGAGATCCCGGCATCAGAAAGTTTTGAAATTATCATTTTTAAAAGCAGTCCGTTTAGCATGGTCCCGCCTGAGAGAACCACCTGCCGGTTTCGGGTCATCTCACAGATCTTTACAGTCATATCCGCCACTGCCTCATGGAAGCCATATGCCAAGGCTTCCGGGGATACTCCCTGTTTCTTTTTTAAATAAAGCTCCTTAAGCAAAAGCCCCTGGTGCGCCACAAAAGTTTTTTCCTCTGTCGAAATTGGCAGGGCAAGCTTTGGACAGGCTCCGTGAAGATCCTGGTCATAACTTTCCGCTGCATACTGGAGCATA
>CAMOZG010000071.1 GCA_946630825.1 uncultured Lachnospiraceae bacterium | reverse complement strand
CGGGTATCCTACAACACGGGATTTGGAACCAGCACCTTTAATGACGAAGCAAACTACAGCCAGTCGGTCTATTCGGCACTGGCATGGTCACAGAAAAAAACTGTGTGCGCCGGATATTCCTTTGCATTTATGATGCTGTGCAATAAATACGGAATAGACTGTGTATGCCTCACCAGCAGCGCCCATCAGTGGAATGCGGTGAGAGTGAACAGCCGGTGGTATGCCATAGACCTGACCTGGGATGACGATCCCTATATGGACGGTTCCGTACCGGTGTGGTATTTCTTTTTCCTGCGCTCCGCAAAGTACATGGATACCATTGAAAATGCCAGAGACGGCTATGACGAAAACCATGTGGAAGAGTGGTTCTTTGAGGACTATATGCCCTCCTGCACCACGGATTCCGACTTTGACAGTGACAGCTACACTACCCCCGGTACAATAGAAAAAGCCTCCGGTACTGTTTCGGCGCCAACCTTTAGCTTTGACGGATCAAAGGTGACCCTAAAGGCGGCATCTTCAAAGGCTTTGATATACTACACCACAGACGGGTCAAAGCCCTCAGTAGGCGGCTGCAAGGCATTTATCTACAAAAAGCCCTTTAAGATCAGCAAGACCACCGTGGTTCGTGCCATTGCTGTAAGAGCCGGATATAATGACAGTGCTGCAATAAAGATCTCCTATACCTTGGAAAGACCGGTTATTAAATCCGTGAAATCTTCAGGGGGAAAAGTAACTGTAAAATGGAAAAAGGAAAGCGGCCTTTCCGGTCATGAGGTGTCAATCACCGCCGGTGGCAAGACAAAGATCATCCGTGTAAGCGGGAAAAGCAAGGTAAGCAAGGTGATAAGCAATCTTACCATTGGAAAAAAGTACAGGATAAAAGTCAGATCCTACATCAGAAGCGGCAGGAGCATGTACTACTCCAACTGGTCCAAGGCAAAGACAGTGAGAGTCAATTAGGGAGGTTATTATGGATCTTAAAATGAAAATACAAAACCGTGAGGTGGCTGTGGATTGGGAAAACAGGACTGCAGTAAGCTCACTTATGAATAAGCTTTCTTCAAAAAAGAAGATCTCCATGTCACGCTCTGGCAGCAGGCAGGTGGGGAATCTGGGGATCTCCGTTCCCAGAAACGACAGGGCATTTATAGCCCAGCCCGGAGATATAGGTGTGATGAACGGGACATATCTGGTATTTTTTATGGAAGAGGATGACGTGTCCTGTACAAAGTTAGGGCACCTCGCCGGAGTTTCAGAGACTTCGGTGAAAAATATGCTCTCTCCCGGAGCGCTTAGTGTAGAACTGTATGAGGCTTGAAAAAAAGAGGACAATTAGTCCTCTTTTTGGTTGAACTTTTCAGCTTTTAAAATTATAATAGGGGAGTGGCAATTAAATAATTTTTTAACATATAGAAAAGGAGAAGAAGTATGGCAAACATTGATCTTACAAAGCATGGCATTACCGGCACCACAGAGGTAATCTACAACCCTTCCTATGAGGATCTGTACAAGTATGAGATGGATCCCTCACTTACCGGCTTTGACAAGGGTGTGGAGACCGAGCTTGGAGCTGTTAATGTTATGACAGGTGAGTACACAGGGCGTTCCCCCAAGGATAAGTATATCGTAATGGACGCTAATTCCAAGGATACCGTTTGGTGGAATACACCCGAATATCCCAACGACAACCATGAGATGAGTGAAGAAGTCTGGGAAAAGGTTCGTGATCTGGCAAAATCAGAGCTTTCAAATAAAAAGCTTTTTGTTGTAGATGCTTTCTGCGGAGCAAATAAGGACACCCGCATGGCAGTTCGTTTCATCATGGAAGTGGCATGGCAGGCACACTTTATCCGCAACATGTTCATTAAGCCTACCGAGGAGGAGCTGGCTGCATTTGAGCCTGACTTCGTGGTTTATAACGCTTCCAAGGCAAAGGTAGACAATTTCGAGGAGCTGGGACTTCGCTCCAGCACCTGCGTGGCTTTCAACATCACCTCCCGTGAGCAGGTCATCATCAATACCTGGTACGGCGGAGAGATGAAAAAGGGTATCTTCTCCATGATGAACTACTACCTGCCTCTTAAGGGCATTGCTGCAATGCACTGCTCCGCAAATACCGATATGAATGGTGAAAATACCGCCATCTTCTTCGGACTTTCAGGCACAGGAAAGACCACACTTTCCACAGATCCCAAGCGTCTTCTTATCGGTGATGATGAGCACGGCTGGGATGACAACGGAGTATTTAACTTCGAGGGCGGCTGCTATGCAAAGGTAATAAATCTGGACAAGGACAGCGAGCCCGACATCTATAATGCCATCAAGCGTGATGCACTTTTGGAAAATGTTACCGTGGACGGCAGTGGCAAGATCGACTTTGCTGACAAGAGTGTAACTGAAAATACCCGTGTATCCTATCCCATTGATCACATTGAAAAGATCGTTTTAAATGTACGTGATACTTCCTCAGGTCCTGCAGCTGACAATGTAATATTCCTGTCAGCAGATGCTTTCGGAGTCCTTCCTCCCGTATCCATCCTTACACCTGAGCAGACACAGTATTACTTCTTAAGCGGATTTACAGCAAAGCTGGCTGGTACAGAGAGAGGCATCACAGAGCCTACACCTACCTTCTCAGCTTGCTTTGGTCAGGCATTTTTGGAGCTTCATCCCACCAAGTACGGTGAGGAGCTGGTAAAGAGGATGCAGAAGTCTGGAGCAAAGGCTTACCTTGTAAATACAGGCTGGAACGGCACCGGCAAGCGTATCTCCATTAAGGATACCAGAGGTATCATAGATGCCATCTTAAGCGGTGACGTATTAAAGGCTCCTACAAAGCAGATCCCCATCTTTGACTTTGAGGTTCCTACAGAGCTTCCCGGAGTTGATCCCGCAATCCTTGATCCCCGTGACACCTACGGTGATGCTTCCGAGTGGGAGACAAAGGCAAAGGATCTTGCCGACCGTTTTGTCAAGAACTTCAAGAAGTATGAGGGCAATGACGCAGGTAAGGCTCTTGTGGCAGCAGGCCCCAAGGCGTAAGTTACCATACCGGATATAGAAATTATGACTATACCGCTTTATGGCGGTATAGTCGTTTTTGTAAAAGGAGGCAGAAAATGAATTTTAAAAAGCTGATGGCATGTGTGATGGCGGCAGCCGTGGCAGCAGGAACCGTAAGCGGCGGAGGAGTGTATGTTCCCGAAGTTTTTGCGGCATCTCCCAGGGCTACGGTGGGTTCGGAGTTTACCGATACCGTTAAAAACGCAGGTATCGGATCCTCAGGCACCACGGATGTGATCTTTACCTACAGATTCACTGAGGTGGGTGTGGGTTCAGCAAAGGTATCCCTGGTGGGTGCAGACGGCAACGGAGATACCCTTAAGGGCTTTACCGTGCCCTCCGCTGTTGGAACCGAGGGGGCAGAGGCATATACCGATTCCCATGGCAAGGCTTTTTCGGCATCCAATATTCAGATCACCGGTATTGATCTGGACGGCAAGGATTTTTCCTCCACGGATCAGATCCAGAGCATCAATATGTCAAACATTGCTGACAAGCTTACCGTGGTAAAGATCCAGAATTTTGACTACAGCGAATCTGCTTCCAAAAAGCTTTCCCTGGGGCTTTCCGGCATATCAGGGAAGTTTAAAAACGTGACCGAGGTGGACTTTTCCGGAAGCCATGTCCGCTTTGATTCTTCTTCTCAAAATGACAATATAAGCCTTATCATTTCAGGAAATGAAAAGACTCTTAAAAAGCTGGATATCTCCAACCTGGCAGACGGGGTGGACAGCTACAATTCACAGGGAGGAGTCACCACAAATGTGGATCTGAAAAAGTTTACTGCTCTTACCTATGTGGATCTTTCGGGAAATGCGGGGATCACCAGCGTCTCCATAGCGCCTGATGTAGTGGAAAACAAAGCCTATACCACCCTTGATATTTCCGGGGATACAGCCCTTACAAATCTCTACGCAGTGGCAACCGGTAAGGACATAGCCAAATACAAGGAAAATAATCCCGGTCTGTATCAGGGGATCAGGTTCATTACAGCAAGCGGGGCTACAGCCTCCACCACCTTGGATCTGTCCAAGTATAATATGAGATCCGTGGACGTGGAATATGCCATGATCAAAAAATTTGTGGCACCCCAGGGAAACGGCACCTCAAATCTCAATGTGGATGTATCCCATAACTACATAAGCAGTCTGGATCTGTCCAAGGCAAAGGGAGATATTACCTCCTTAACAGCAAATGAAAACCAGCTTTTGGACATTGATCTGGATGGACAGACTTCCCTTAGCACCTTAAAGGTGGACAGCAACTACCTTACCTCGCTGGATATCAGCAAAGCCACCTCACTTTCCAATCTGTCCACAGTGGACAATTTCATCCCGGAAAGTAAGTTTACAAAAAATGACTCCCAGAAATCCAGAAGTCTTTCAAAGCAAAAGAAATTAGAGCCTTCATTTTGTATCACCGGAGACGGAGGACTTACTTCGCCCACCAGTGATGCAAAGGGCTATGTAAACCTTAACAGCTCCGCCACGGTTAATGTACTTTTAGGTGTTTTGGGTGCACCGGAGGGATTTGCCCAGAAGCTGGCATCCACCGTATCCTGGGATGAGACCTCTGCAAACAGCGGTGCAGTGACCCTCGGGAAAAATTCCACTGTATACCACAATGACACCTATATCGGCAAGCAGATGGGCTACAGATCGGTAGTGGTTGCAGCAGTTACTGTAAATGCTTCGGACAAAGCCAGGGGCGGCGAGACAGTTACCGCAAATTACGGCGGTGAAAAGGATACTATATCAGTGGCTACTGATGAGATATATACACTGATCACAGATGTGACCACCCCCATTGACAACGGTTATGTATCCGTCCTTATGAAGGATGAGATGGATGCCTCCGCCATGTTTGATTTTCCTCAGGTATCTGCAAAGAAAAGCAGTAACGTGACCATCAATACCTCTTCGGAAAATCCCACCGGAAAGGTGGACGGCTATTCCAATGGTATCGGAAAAGCGCTTTACACCTGCCTTTCTTCATCCATGAGTGTAAATGCGGCACAGGCAGCCTGCAAGGTGGGTACTGCAAATGTGGGCTACACCTTTAATAAGTACAGTGAGGGCAATCCCGGTACGGGAAAGCCCATAACCATGACGGGAGATACCTCCATAAGCGCTGAATACAATGAGACTCAGTACAGCATCTCATTTTCCGCAGCAGGAGGCAGCGGCTCTATCGACAAGCTGACAGATATATCCTTTGCCGAGACGGTCACTCTGCCAAAGAGCGGACTTACCTCAAACAATGCCACCTTCCTTGGATGGAAGCGTGATAACGGAAACCTGGCAGAGGGGCTTGGAGCCAGA
Source organism: uncultured Lachnospiraceae bacterium (assembly GCA_946630825.1). Classification (GTDB taxonomy): domain Bacteria; phylum Bacillota; class Clostridia; order Lachnospirales; family Lachnospiraceae; genus JAILEN01. Next base: position 5,937 of record CAMOZG010000071.1, on the reverse strand, counting down.
CTTTATCTGGGCGGAAAGTCACAGTACGGCGTGCTTTCACCTTCAAAGACCTCAATCACCATGTATGCAATATGGCAGGGTGACAACAGGGATATGAAGCTTTCCATGTCCTCCGCAAAGCTTAATCTGGGAGATGTGATAAATACAGCAGACTTGGAACCCAAGGTAACTGACGGCAACGGATTAGGCTATAATGAGTGGGATGGAACCACAAAGTCCACCGTGACCACCGCTCCTAAGTTTTCTTACTTTACCAGTGATGACAGCGTCATTGCCTATAACGATCAGGGTGCATTTTATGCTATAGGAAACGGAACCGCCACCATATATGTATATGATACGGCAAACTCCGTCCATGCTGTGGGAACCATAAATGTGACTGTAGGAAGCGTAACCCCCGCCACTGATGACACCTCCAAAGAGGGCACATATACCGTGGCAGGATCCACCTACACAAAGTTCGGCTCCGGCATGATCCTTACAAAGGCTGCCAAAAAGACCAGCATGACGATAAATACCGTTACCATTGACGGCACAGTGTATAAGGTTATCGGCATTGGCAACTCAGCCTTCAAGGATAATACAAAGCTTAAAAAGGTTACCATAGGCGCCAATGTGACCAGCATTGGACAGACAGCATTTTTAAGATGTAAAAACTTAAAGACCGTTGTCATAAAATCCAAAAAGCTTAAAAAGAATTCTACCGTAGGGAAAAATGCCTTTAAGAAAATAAACAAAAAGGCAACCATAAAGATAGTAAAAAGCGCCTATACCAAGACCCAGAAAGTCCTTAAGAAAAAGGCAGGTATAGCATCTACCGTAAAGTATAAAAAGATTTAGGGGAGAGATTTCGTGCACACCAGAAATCAGATACAACAGGAACTACAAAAATTCTACGAGGACAGTGCCAACCATCTGGTACTTATTTCAGGAACCGACAGAAGCGAAAAGGAGAGCTTTTTAAAAAGGTTTACCCAGGACAAAAAATGCTTTTACTACCGGGGGCGTCATGCCTCCGGTCAAAAGCAGTTGTCCATGCTTAAATCCCGGGTGGAGTCGGTCTATGGGATAAAGCTGCAGAAAAATACCTATGATGAATGCTTTAACCGGATCAAAAGCGGAGATTCCTCAAAGCTTGTGGTGGTGATAGATGAGCTGCCCCTGATACAGCATGGGGATCCGTTTTTTTTTGAGAGCCTCATAAAGCTTAAGAAGCATCAACTCTATCCGGGACCTGTGCTTATTATAGCCACTGCATCTTCACCGGCATATATTGACGGGGATGCCAGAAAGCTGCCGGAGGAGGGCTTTTCCTATTTCGACAGGGTATATGAGATGCCGGATTACAATTTTTTGGAGGTAGTCAGGGTGCTGCCGGGGAGCTCTGTTATGGATGCCCTGGCGGTGTATGCTATTACCGGAGGAGTGCCGAAGTATCTCAGTCTGTGGAACCGGAACAGATCCGTAAAGGACAATGTGATATCTCTGATACTTTCGTCTCACGGTGCGCTTTTTGGCGAGGCGGAGAGGTATATAGGCTCCCAGCTTCGTGAGCTTTCCGTATATGAGACCATTCTTTCTGCCATGGCTTGCGGCAATGAAAAGTTAAATGACATATACAGATGCACCGGATATCCAAGGGCGAAGATAAGTGTGTACCTTAAAAATCTTGCCACATTTCAGGTTATAGAAAAGGTGGTTTCCTTTACCTCGGGTGGCTGGGAAAATACCAAAAAGGGCATTTATCGCATCAGGGATCCTTTTGTGGATTTCTGGTTCAGGTTTGTGTACGACAATCAGTCTGATCTGTGGGTGCTTTCCCCGGAGGAATTTTATGACAAATACGTGGCAGACGAGCTCTATGATTATCTGGGCAGGATGTTTGAAAGAGTCTGCGGCGAGTATATTGAGCTGTTGTCATCCGTGGGGCAGGCTCCTGTCCATGTGACATCCATGGGTACCTGGATCGGCAAGGAGGGTACCATTGACATAGTGGCGGCAGATGAAGAAAGACATACCATGGTGGGGATCTGTGACTGGGGCGATAAGCCCATGACATCAGAAAGCTATGATAAGCTTATGGAGCTTACGGGGCTTGCCAGACTTTCTCCTGAGGGGATGTATCTTTTCTCCGGCAAGGGCTTTTCACAGGAGCTTTTGGAACTTGCCAAAAATAAAGAGGACTTAAAGCTTATCGACCTGGAGGATATGTAATGGCAAAAGCTCTTTTTATAGCGGAGAAGCCCTCTGTGGCGGCTTCCTTTGCTGATGTTCTGGGAGAAAAACTCAGCTCCCACGACGGCTACCGGGAGGGAGCCAATGCCATTGTGACCTGGTGCGTGGGTCATCTGGTGGGCATGAGCTACCCTGAAAAATATGATGAAAAGCTTAAAAAGTGGAGATTTGATACCCTGCCTTTTTTGCCAAAGGAGTATCTGTATGAGGTGCTTCCCGGTACGAAAAAGCAGTTTGATATTGTTTCTTCCCTTTTAAACCGTGATGATGTGGACCGGATCTATGTGTGCACTGATGCTGGGCGTGAGGGTGAATACATATACCGACTGGTGCGTCAGATGTCCGGTGTAAAGGGCAAGACGGAAAAGCGTGTCTGGATCGATTCGCAGACCGAGGAGGAGATGAAGCGGGGTATCCGTGAGGCTAAGGATATATCCGAGTATGACAATCTCTCCACCTCGGCTTATTTGCGTGCCAAGGAAGACTATCTCATGGGGATCAATTTCTCACGGGTGCTGGCACTTCGCTATGGCAGAGTCATGGCTTCTTTTTTGAATAAGGATTTTTGCAAGGTGGCTGTGGGTCGAGTCATGACCTGTGTGCTGGGAATGGTGGTAAAAAGAGAGCGGGAGATCAGGGACTTTACAAAGACGCCTTTTTACCGTGTTTTTTCCAGAGCAGAGGACACGGGTATAGCCTTTGAGTGGAAGGCAGTGGAGGGCAGCAGGTACTTTGGTACGCCATATCTGTACAAGGATAACGGTTTTCTGGAAAAGGAAAAAGCAAAAGAATGCGTGGAGCATATGCTTATTTCTGACGAGAAAGCTGATGCAGGAATTGATATCCCCTGGGAGGAAGACAGATGCAAAGCCTCCGCAGATGCCACCATCTTAAGTGTGGAGCGAAAGACTGAAAAGAAAAATGCTCCCCTTTTGTATAATTTGGCGGAGATCCAGAATGACTGCTCCAAGCTTTTTAAGATCACACCCGAGCAGACCTTAAGCCACATCCAGTCCCTTTATGAAAAAAAACTGGTGACCTATCCCCGAACTGATGCCAGAGTGCTTTCCACAGCCATTGCAAAGGAGATTGACAAGAATCTTAAGGGGGTGGGGCAGCTTAGTTCCATGAGTGAGTTTGCCGAGACTATTTTAAAAAACGGCTGGTATAAGAATATCGAAAAGACAAAGTACGTGGACGACAAAAAGATCACGGATCACTATGCCATCATACCCACGGGTCAGGGGCTTTCGGCAATAGGGGCTCTGTCTGAACTGGAGAAAAAAATATATGAGATCATAGTGCGGAGATTTTTGGCAATATTCTATCCCCAGGCTGTGTACGGCAAGATCGGAGTCTCTGTATCCATAGGAAGTGAGCAGCTTTTTGCTTCGGAAAAGTATCTGAAGGAAGAGGGGTATCTGCCGGTGATGAAGTATTCCTTTACCAAAAAGCAAAAGGATGAAAAGGAAGAGGATGAGGGGGAGGAGCCTGCTGAGAATAACCATGCCCTTGCCGCCGTGGCAGACAAGCTTAAGGCGGGAATGACTGTATCCATGGGTGAGTTTTTTATAAAGGACGGTGAGACCTCGCCTCCCAAGCGGTACACCTCCGGGTCCATGATACTTGCCATGGAAAATGCGGGAAATCTCATAGAGGACGAGGAGCTACGGGAACAGATCAAGGGCAGCGGCATAGGTACATCCGCCACCAGAGCTGGGATCCTGGATAAGCTGGTGAAAAATGACTACATGAAGATAAATAAAAAGACCCAGGTCATCACCCCAACCCTCATGGGGGAGATGATCTATGATGTGGTGTATTTTTCCATCAGGGGGCTTTTGGATCCCAAGCTGACTGCCAGTTGGGAAAAGGGGCTTACCGGCGTGGCTGACGGGACCATCTCCGAAGAGGAGTACATGGGAAAGCTTACGGAATACGTCACTGAAAAGACCGCCCTTGTAAAGCGGGTGAAAAATGAAAGCGGATTGATGCAGTATTTCAAACGTGCGGCTGAATACTATTGAGGTTTAAAACCCGGGAGGAAATGATCTCCCGGGCTTTTTTGCGCTTAAATGGGTCGGTATGTGGTTTTGATGATGTCGGACTGGTGAAGGGCTTCATCATAGGGGATGTTGACCCGGATGTACTCACGGGAAAATCCGGTCCAGTATTTTTTTGAATCTATGGTGACAGGTTCCTCGATAAGCAGGGACAGCTCCTTTCCTTCATGACGCCTGCGGTAGGCATTGGACATTTCATCTCCTAGGGCTATCATTTTTTCGCTTCGAAGCTGCTTGTCCTCCGGGGATACTTGGTCAGGCATTTTGACGGCTTTGGTGCCGGAACGTTTTGAGTATTTGAATACGTGGAGCTCGTAAAATCCTATGCTTTTGACAAAATCATAGGAGGCTATAAATTCCTCTTCGGTTTCCCCGGGGAAGCCCACGATCACATCAGTGGTGATCGCCGGATCCTCAAAGTGGCTTCTAAGCAATTCCACTGCCCGGCGGTATTCATCAGTGCTGTACTTCCGGTTCATCCGCATCAGGGTCTCGTCACAGCCGCTTTGGAGTGAGAGATGAAAGTGGGGGCAAAGCTTTTTGATGGTGGAAATTCTCTTTGCGTTTTCCGGGGTGATGATCCTAGGCTCCACGGAACTTAGGCGGATCCTTTCTATGCCGGATATTTCGGCTATGGCTTCTATAATATCAATTAGATCCCAGACCTTATCCGAATCATTATACTCATATGAACCTACGTGGATGCCGGTTATCACCACCTCACGAAAGCCTTCCCGGGAGAGCCTCGTTGCCTCTGAAAGCACACTTTCAGGAGCTCTGGAGCGGACCCGCCCCCTGGCATAGGGGATGATGCAGTAGGAGCAGAACTGGTTGCAGCCGTCCTGGATCTTGATAAAGGCACGGGTATGCTCATGGGGTGTAAAGCCGGACAGCTCCTCATATTCACAGGATGATCTATTGATATCAAAGATATCGAATGTCACCTCATCAGAGGAGGGTTCCTTTTTGTATTCCTTAAGGAGCTTTATCAGATCCTGCTTTTTATTGTTTCCTATCAAAATATCGCAGCCCAGATCCTCCGGCAGGGAATCTGAATCCGTGGCGGTCTGGATATAGCAGCCGCATGCAACAACTATGGCATTGGGGCTTTGTTCCCTGGCACGCCGTATCATCTGTCTGGATTTTCTGTCTGCTATATGTGTAACAGAGCAGGTGTTTATGACATACACATCTGCCGCTTCATCAAAGGGGACTATTTCATAGCCCTCGTTAATAAGCATCTGCTCCATGGATTCTGTTTCGTAGGCATTGACCTTGCATCCCAAATTGTGTAGTGCAGCCTTCATAGTATTCTCCGTTTTCTGAAATCATCTGTAACTTTAACATTGTATCACTAATGGAAGGCTTTTGGATATAGTTTTTGAAATTCAGAATGATTTCAACTTGTGATGAAAATGGGTTTACGCCTAAAAAAGCCACCCGATCCACCTGCAGCTTGAATTGCTTTTATGTGCCGATTGTGGTAAAATAAACAGGGGAGTATGACTATTTTTTTTGATGCATGAACATGCATTTTTACATATTTTTAGCGGTTTATCATGTTTGTTTAATGTATTTGAGGAACCAAATAGTAGCGTGAGGCAACTGTAAGTCGATGATTATTGACGGTGCACATACT
>CAMOZG010000070.1 GCA_946630825.1 uncultured Lachnospiraceae bacterium | reverse complement strand
ACCTACAAGAAGATCATCCAGGTTATCGTTCAGGGCGCACAGGATGGCGTGATCTATCTTTGCAATGACTGGACAGAGTATACAGATACTTCCATCATTGGTGACCAGGTTGCAGGCGTATTCAACGGTAACTGGATCATTCCTACCATTGAGCAGAATGAAGCTGCTTCAGGTAAGTGGGAGATTACAACCTGCCCTACACTTTCCGGTAAAGAGGGTTATGCTGCAAACGGCGGTTCTTCACTTTACATCACAGGCAACTGCGAAAAGGCAGACCTTGCCAAGGAATTCTTAGCATACACCTTTGGCGGCGGCGAAGGCGCTATGGCTACCTATGATGACGCTCTTCGTAACGGCGGAGTTATCACAACTTGTGTATCAGCTTCCCAGTCTGATGTATATCAGGAAGGCGTTCCTTTCTTCAACGACCAGGCTATCTACTCCAAGATCGTTGAGATGGGTACACACGTACCTACCATTGAGCAGAATGATTACCATTATGATATGCGTGAGCTTGTTGGTAATGCCATCACAAACGTGATCAACGGTAATGATATTGATGCAGAGCTTGAGAACGCACAGAGCGAGCTTGAGTTCCGTATGGAGGAGTAATCCACAGCAAATGTATTGAGCTCCGACTCAATCCAGGGGATCGGAATTTGTTCCGGTCCCCTTTATTTTAAAAATGGGCAAAGCCCATGATCGAAATTACTCTATATAAAGTTTCTACACAGGGGGTTGGACTATGAACAAAAAATCAGGAGTTCAAAGGAAGCAGGAAGTCTGGGGCTGGACCTTTTTGGCACCTGCGACCATACTCATTTTCATAATGAGCTTCTGGCCAATGGTTCAGGCGTTCATTATGTCACTTAAAAAGGGACCTGCTTCAAACATGGTATGGCAGGAGCCTATCTTTAAAAATTACACCAGAATATTACAGGACAAGACATTTTTGACATCCATGGGAAATACTTTCCTCTACCTCATAATAGAGGTTCCCATAATGTTGATACTGGCTATTCTTTTGGCACAGATTCTAAATAACAGGGATCTTAAATTCAGAGGACTTTTCAGAACAATGGTATTCATGCCTTGCGCAGTTTCTCTGGTTTCCTATGCACTGATCTTTAAGTCTCTTTTTGCTACACAGGGACTTGTGAATTCTGTGTTATATAATTTATATATTATTGATGATAATATTAACTGGCTGGGACAGACAGCCACTGCCAGAGCGGTGATCATAATGGGACTGATCTGGCGCTGGACGGGATACAATATGGTATTCTATCTGGCAGGTCTGCAGAATATCGAATACTCTGTATATGAAGCTGCCAAGATCGACGGAGCGAACGGCTGGAAATCCTTCTGGAATATTACAGTCCCCCTTCTTCGTCCGGTTATCGTGATGACCTTTATCATGTCCATAAACGGTACATTACAGCTCTTTGATGAATCTGTTAACCTGACAAACGGCGGACCTTCAAATACCACCATTACCATGTCCCATTATATCTGGAACCAGTCGCTGGGAGTAGGTGTGGCAAAGTTTGGTTATGCATCTGCCATGGCGTTTGTTGTATTTATCATGGTGGGCATACTTGCCTTCATCAATCTGAAAGTAGGTGATTCACGTGACTGAGAAGAAGAAAATGAATTCCTCCGCCATACAGCGGAGACTGATACCAAGCTATATATTTTTGATCATCATATGCTTTATATCGGTTTTCCCCATCTACTGGATGCTTACTGCAGCTACCAATACCTCCTATGAGGTATCCCAGGGTAAGATCTGGTTCGGGACCCATGCCATAGAGAATTACAAGGTGCTTTTGGAAAGGGCGGATGCCACCCTTAATATGTCGGGCGGCAAGGGCCTTTGGAAGATAATGGCAAACTCATTTGTCTATTCCGGAGTACAGACAGTGCTTTGTATCTTCATCTGCTCACTGGCAGGCTTTGGATTTGAGCTTTATCATGACAAGAAAAAGGATGCGCTGTTCGGGGTGCTGCTTTTGGCAATGATGATCCCCGGAGTTGCCACACTGATCCCTCTTTTTAGGATGGTGTCGAGCCTTAAGATGCTAAACACAGTTTTTGCCTTCATCATACCGGGTATTTCCACGCCATTTATGATCATGATGTTCAGGCAGAACTCCAGAAACTTCCCTATTGATATCATGGAGGCGGCAAGACTTGACGGACTTTCAGAGATCGCTATCTTTTTCAGGATGTATATGCCGGTCATGAAGTCCACCTATGCAGCAGCAGCGGTTATTACCTTTATGAATGCATGGAATGCATATATGTGGCCCCGGGCTGTCATGGCAGACAACAGGGCAGCTACCATGCAGATGATGATCGCCAATCTGGCGGGAGGCTATACCGTGGACTATGGCGTCCTGATGATGGGAGTTTTATTCTGTTCCATCCCTACTATGGTTATCTTCTTCGTATTGCAGAAGCAGTTTGCTGAAGGTATCACGGGATCGGTTAAGTAATTGTAATAATAGAGTCCTTACAGTCGCCGGCTTTAGGGTGGGATACCTGAAGCCGGCGAGTTTGGGACTATAAGTTAAATTGATTTTAAAAGGGGTTGGCTTATGAAATTTGATTTTGGGATAGTAGGTGACATCAATACATATGAGCAGAACCGTCTGCCGGCACACAGCGACCATGACTATTACAGTTGTGTGGAAGAAGCAGAGGAAGGGGGACATGAATTCAGGCACAGCTTAAACGGTACCTGGAAATTTTTTTATGCTAAGAATATTTCCCTGATACCCGGGGGCTTCTATGAAGAGTCATATGATTCCTCTGTGTGGGATAATATCAAGGTGCCATCCCATATTCAGATGAACGGATATGGAAATCCTGCATATGTCAATACCCAGTATCCCTGGGACGGTATAGAAGAGATAGAGGCTGGGGATGTGCCTGTGAGGATAAATCCCGTGGGATGCTATGTGAAACATTTTTCCGTACCGGACAGATTTGCTGACGGCCCGGTGTGCATATCCTTCCAGGGTGTGGAATCGGCACTGGCACTCTGGATAAACGGCACCTATATCGGATATTCGGAGGATGCCTTTACACCCTCTGAGTTTGATATTACCGGAGTTGTAAAACGTGGTGAAGTCAATACCATAGCTGTAGCGGTATTCAGATATACCTCCTCATCATGGTGTGATGACCAGGACTTTTTCAGATTTTCGGGAATTTTCAGGGATGTATATATATACACCTATCCCAAGCTCCATGTGAGGGATCTGCGGATAGAGACCAGATTGGATGATGAATACAAGGATGCGGATCTTTATATGTCATTTGATATGTCAGTTGCCTCCGGCATCAGAGGGGGAAAGCTTTCCGTTACCCTTAATGATGAGGATGGAATAGAGGTGGCATGCAAGGTGGAGAAGCTGGCATTTTCAGATGCCAGGGATGAGATGACCATCCATGTCCAGGCTCCCAATAAGTGGAGCGCAGAAAATCCCTATCTCTATGATGTCAATATCAGCGTATGCGACGAGGACGGAGAGGTAGTGGAGTACATCACCGAGTCAGTGGGCTTCAGGCGTTTCGAGATGAAAGACAACATCATGTGCATAAACGGCAAGCGCATTGTATTTTACGGAGTCAACAGACATGAATTTTCTGCCAAAAGCGGCAGGGTGATATCTGATGAGGATATCCTCACAGACATCATTACAATGAAGAGGAATAATATTAACGCCATCAGGACGTCACATTATCCCAACAGGACACTTTTGTACCGGCTTTGTGATGTATATGGACTTTATATGATAGATGAGACCAACTTTGAAAGTCACGGATACTGGGACAGCATACAAAGGGGCTTCCATACTCCTGATGAGGCACTTCCCGGCAGCCGTCCCGAGTTTTTGCCCATTCTTATGGACAGGGCAAAAAGCATGTTTGAAAGGGACAAAAACCACCCCTCCATCCTTATCTGGTCTTTGGGCAATGAAAGCTACTGCGGCAAGGATCATGAAAAGGTTTATGAAGCCTTTAAGGAGTGGGATCCCGGCAGACTGGTCCACTATGAGGGCGTATTCTGGGATGACAGATACGAAAGCCCCGAGGGTGTGTCGGATATGATCTCATCCATGTACCGCCCTGTGGATGAGATAGCGGACGTGCTTAAAAAGGACAGGAGCAGACCCTATATCTCCTGTGAATATGCCCATGCCATGGGTAATTCCTGCGGAGCTATCTATAAGTATACCAGGCTTACCGAGGATGAGCCCCTGTATCAGGGAGGATTTATCTGGGATTATATCGACCAGGCTATAGTAAAAAGAGACCGCTACGGAGTGGAGTATCTGGGATACGGCGGAGATTTCGGCGACAGACCCAATGACGGAAGCTTTTCGGGAGACGGCATAGTCTATGGGGATGACAGAAGCGAAAGCCCCAAGATGCAGGAGGTGAAATTCGCCTACCAGCCCGTAAATATCAGCTTTACGGATGATGACCGTATTGTGATAGAAAATAAAAACCTGTTTTTAAATACCGACGAATATCAGTGCATGTTCACCTTGGAATGTGAGGGAGAGCTGATGGAGGCATTTTCCGGTACAGTGGAGGTGGAGCCTCTTTCTACAAAGACCATGGCGATCCCTTTTGATCTGCCGGATGCTTCTACCGGTGAGTATGTATTTACCGTTTCATTTTCACTGGCAGAGGATACTCTGTGGGGCGAGGCAGGGCATGAGATAGCCTATGGACAGAAGGTGATCGGAGCCATGCATCCCATAGAGCATAAAAAGAAAAAGATGGAGGTCATACATGGCTGGTGCAATACAGGTGTAAGGGGAGACAAGTTCGAAATCCTCTTCTCAAACCTGCAGGCAGGTCCTGTTTCCTACAAGTTCGGCGGAAAGGAAATGATAAAGCTTCCTCCTAAACCCAATTTCTGGAGAGCCATGACGGAAAATGATACGGCAAACCTTTTGCCCTTCAGAGCAGGGCAGTGGAAGCTGGCAAGCATGTATCTGACCCCTAAGTATGAGCACGGCAGGGCGGCTACGGATTATGAGGTGACGGAGACTGATGATACGGTGACAGTTACCTATACCTATCATCTGCCCACCCAGCCTGCGGGAGACTGTAAGGTGTCCTACTGTGTTCACAGTGATGGTATAGTGGATGTAAAGCTTTCCATGGAGGGTGCCAAAAAGATAGGAGAGCTTCCGGAGTTTGGAATGATGTTTACCATGGACTCTGCTTTTGACAATTTAAAGTGGTACGGCTTGGGACCTGAGGAGACCTATGTGGACAGGGATCACGCAAAGCTTTCTGTATACGAAAACAAGGTATCCGACAACATGGCTCGCTACTTAAGACCTCAGGAATGCGGTAACAAGGAAAAGGTGCGCTATGCCACCGTTACTGATGATGATGGCTATGGGCTTTTGTTTGTGGGAGATGAAATGTCATTTTCAGCACTTCCCTATACACCCCATGAGATAGAAAATGCCAATCATCCCAATGAACTTCCGCCAGTGCTTTCCACCTATGTAAGGGCTTCCCTTTCACAGATGGGAGTGGGAGGAGACGACACCTGGGGCGCCCTGACCCATCCGGAGTACCTAATAGATACAGATAAAAAACTTGAATTTTCATTCTCGTTTGGAGGGATAGTAGGCTGATGCTTCCGATTTACAATGATGTTTATATTGAGGATGTGACCCATAGAAAAACCACCGTCCTTGCCAAAGCTACTTATGTGGTGTCGGTGGTAATGGCTGTACTTCTGTTCATACTGGGTTTTGTTGACAGAGGAGCATTTTTCGTATGCTTTCTCTTTGCCGGGCTGGCATTTTTTTGCAAGTGGTCAGGGGATCGGGATTATGAGATCAACTACACCAACGGCACATTGGATGTGGATGCCATTATGGGCAAGTCCAGACGCAAGTCAATCATATCCATAGAGGTTGAGGATATTGTAGTCATGGCACCCTCGAAGACTGATCCTGTGAAGCCCTATATCGGCAGATCCATGGTGACCCATGACTGTATATCACATGAGCCTGAGGTCAAATACTACTGTATGATATACAAAAACAAGGATACGAAAAGAGAGGAAAAGCTTCTTTTCGAGCCCTCAGAGCAGCTTATAGATGAACTTAAAAGAAGGGCGCCGGGGAGGATACATCAGTGATGCAGGAAGAAAGTATAAAAAAGGATCACCACCATCCTCATGATCATTCCCACGATCACTGCCACGATCATTCTCACACCCATGATCCGGCACAGATCAAAAAGATAGTAAACCGTCTGGCAAAGAGTATCGGTCATTTGGAGTCGGTGAAGAGAATGGTGGAGGATGGACGGGACTGTACCGACGTGCTAATCCAGCTTGCGGCAGTCAGATCCGAGATCAACAATGCGGGGAAGGCATTGCTTAAGGAACATATGGCTCACTGTATAGTGGAGGCTGTGGAGGAAAATGACGGGGAAGCTGTGGAAAAGCTTAATGATGTCATAGACAAGTTTATGAAGTAGGAGGGGAAATAATGGTTACAAGTGATAAAGGGATAATAAGTCTAAAGCACAGTATCATGGAGGAGATCTGCAAGCTGGCATGGGCAGATCAGCTTGATGCGGGGCATAAGGAGCAGGTGGTCTATGAGATCATTCCCGGGCCCAAGCCCGACTATCGGTGCTGCATCTACAAGGAAAGGGAGATAGTGCGCCAGAGGATCCATCTTGCCTGCGGTGAGAATGTACCCACCAATCCTCTCAGTAAAAACGTGGTTCAGGTCATTGAGCCTGCCTGTGATGACTGCCCCATTTCCGCATATACCGTTACGGATAGCTGCCGTTTTTGTCTGGGGAAGGCATGTCTTAATTCCTGCAAATTCGGAGCTATTTCTCCCGGTGAGACCAGGATGCACATAGATCCTGCAAAGTGTAAGGAGTGCGGTATGTGTGCCAAGGAGTGTCCTTATCAGGCAATAGTCCACCATCAGCGTCCCTGCAAAAAGTCATGTCCCGTGGGAGCCATCTCCTATGATGAGTACGGCTTTTGCGTGATCGATGAGGACAAGTGTGTTCAGTGCGGACACTGCATCCATAACTGCCCCTTCGGAGCCATTGGATCAAAGACCTATCTGGTTCATGTAATAAATGAGATCAAGGCAGGAAAAGAGGTTATCGCCATGTGTGCCCCTGCCACAGAGGGACAGTTTGGTGAGAATATAACCATGGCTTCAGTGAAGAAAGCTCTTAAGGATATCGGTTTTTCCGATATGGTGGAGGTAGGTCTGGGAGGAGATATGACCGCAGCCTACGAGTCCGAGGAGTGGAGAGAGGCAAAGGATGAGGGCAGAAAGATGACCACCTCATGCTGTCCCGCTTTTATCAATATGCTAAGACAGCATTATCCGGAAATTTTCCGTGACAATATGTCCACCACGGTTTCACCTATGTGTGCAATATCCAGATATTTAAAGGCTACCCATCCGGGGTGCGTTACAGTATTTGTAGGTCCCTGCATAGCCAAAAAATCAGAGACTTTGGATGCATCAGTTCCGGGAAATGCCGATTTTGCCATTACATACGGAGAACTCAGAGCTCTGATGAGATCAAAGAATGTGGAGTTTGAGCCCGTAGATGAGGACTATCAGGAGTCATCAGTCTGGGGCAAGGGCTTTGCTTCCTCAGGAGGTGTGGCATCTGCAGTGATAGAGTGTATGCAGGAGAGAGGTGAGGATACCTCCGATATCAAGCTTATGCAGTGCGCCGGTGGCGACCAGTGCAAAAAGGCTCTTATGCTACTTAAGGCTGGAAAGCTGGATGCGGACTTCATAGAGGGTATGGTATGTCCCGGAGGCTGTGTAGGAGGTCCCTCCAGACACAGGACCGAGACGGAGGTCCTTAAGGCGAGAAAGACCCTTTTGTCCAAGGCGGATGACAGGAAAATACTTAAAAATCTTGAAAATTATCCCATGGACAGCTTCTCCATGTACAGGGATGGGCATATCAAGTAACTTCCGTATAGTAAGCATGCGTTCATTAGTCGCCAAGTTTGCTGATGAGTATGAAAAGAGGAGATGTAAAGGTGAAAGCTATATTAGGAAACAGAAAAGTACGAGCCACCTTCATTGGAGTGATACTTTTTGGAATGCTTACCAATATCCAGATACCCTTAAGTATAGCCCCTGAAATTGCGATCCAGCCCAGAGTGGCCGTTATGGCTTTTTTCTCCGTGATATTCGGTCCCGTGGTGGGCAGTGTGGTAGGACTTGCCGGTCATGTGATGGGGGATCTGCTGCTTTACAGCTCCGTATGGTGGAGCTGGGCAATAGCGGAGGCTTTAGTAGGGGCGGCAATAGGCATTTTCGGTGTCAAGTACAGGATAAAGGAGTGGGAATTCAATTCCCCGAAGATAATCATTCTCTTTAATCTGGTACAGGTGGTTGCCAATGCCTTAGCGTGGATACTTGTGGCACCGGGGCTGGATGTGCTTTTGTATAATGAACCGGTACAGAAGGTATATATTCAGGGGACTATGGCTTTTACAGGCAATTTTCTGGTCATAGGGATCTTAGGGACACTGCTTTTGGTAGTCTATTCAAGGATCGCAGAAAAGCCCGAATATTCCGCTGAGGAAGATATAATAGAAGGAGCGGAGAATGAATGATACACCCCAGTCAGAGAGGATCCATATAGGTATATTCGGCTGTGTAAATGCAGGAAAATCCAGTATTATAAATGCCATTACAGACTCGGATCTGGCAATAGTGTCCCATCACCGGGGGACTACTACCGATCCGGTAATGAAGTCCATGGAGATATTGCCCTTAGGACCGGTGGTGCTTATTGATACTCCCGGGTATGATGACGACAGCGACTTGGGAGAGCAAAGAATACAAAAGGCAAGACAGGCATTAAACCGGTCAGACATAGCTGTGCTTGTTTTGGACGGAGTCATAGGCATGACAGAGCCCGATGATACCCTTTTGTCCCTTATTGTGGAAAAGGAGATCCCCTATGTGATCGTCTACAATAAAAAGGACATAGGCTTTAAGACTCCGGATATTTCAGATCAGGATCACATTGTTTTTGTCAGTGCCAAAACTGGAGAGGGCATAAAAGAGCTTAAGGATCTGCTTGGAAATCTGATCCCCGAGGCGGCTTGCAAAAAACCGCTGATAAGGGATATTATATCTCCCGGGGATGTGGTGGTTTTAGTATGTCCCATAGATGAAGCTGCTCCTAAAGGCAGGCTTATTCTGCCCCAGCAGATGGTGATAAGGGAGATAATCGAAAGCGGTGCACTGGCATTTGTATGCAGGGAAACAGAGCTTAATAAGACCCTGGATTCCCTTGCTGCGCCACCCCGCATGGTGGTCACGGATTCCCAGGTGTTTAAGCAGGTTGATAAGATCATCCCGCCGGAGGTGCCCCTTACTTCTTTTTCCATTCTTATGGCAAGGTACAAGGGTTTTTTGGATACGGCTATTTCCGGAGTGGAGGCAATAGACAGTCTTAAGGACGGGGATGTGGTGCTTATGGCGGAGGGCTGCACCCATCACCGGCAGTGTAATGACATAGGTACAGTCAAGATCCCGGCATTTCTTAAAAAATACACCGGAAAGGATCTTGTTATAGAGACAGTTTCAGGCAGGGATTTTTATGAGGATCTGTCTCCCTTTGCACTTATAATCCAGTGCGGAGGCTGTATGATAACGGAGAGAGAGGTACGCTATCGCATGAAAAGTGCCATAGATCAGGGAGTCCCCTTTACAAATTATGGGATCACGCTTGCAAAAATGACAGGCACCCTTGACCGGAGTATCAGGGTTTTTGGTGCCAGAGAATAGGAGATGATTAAAAATGTACGATCCAAAATCACTTAAGGCGGAGGACTTCATAGATGACGAGGAGATCAGGGCAACTTTAGAGTATGCCGAAGCAAACAAAAACAACGAAAAACTCATAGATGAGATCTTGGAGAAAGCCAGACCCATACCCACCGACACCGGCTGTGTATGCAAGGGGCTTACCCACAGGGAGGCTTCAGTGCTTTTGGCATGTGAGATCCCCGAAAAGATCGAGAGGATGTATGAAATAGCAGAGGAGATAAAGCTGGCATTTTACGGAAACAGGATAGTTATATTCGCTCCTTTGTATCTGTCAAATTACTGTGTCAACGGATGTCTCTATTGTCCCTACCATGCCAAAAATAAAAATATCCCCAGAAAGAAGCTGACCCAGGAGGAGGTCAGGGCTGAGGTCATTGCGCTGCAGGATATGGGTCACAAGAGACTGGCAATAGAGGCAGGAGAGGATCCGGTCAATAACCCCATAGAGTATATTTTAGAATGTATAGATACCATTTATTCCGTTCACCACAAAAACGGTGATATCCGCCGGGTGAATGTAAATATTGCCGCAACTACAGTGGAAAATTACAAAAAGCTTAAGGAGGCAGGGATCGGCACCTACATCCTCTTTCAGGAGACCTATCACAAAAAAAGCTATGAGAGGCTCCATCCCACGGGTCCCAAGCACGACTATGCCTATCACACGGAGGCAATGGATCGTGCCATGGAGGGCGGCATAGATGATGTAGGTCTGGGTGTACTTTTCGGACTGGAGATGTACAAATATGAGTTTGCGGGACTTATCATGCACGCGGAACATCTTGAAGCAGTACACGGAGTGGGTCCCCATACCATAAGTGTTCCCCGGGTGAAAAAGGCGGATGATATCGACCCGGATGAATTTGACAACGGCATTGATGACGAGACCTTTACCAAGATCGCAGCCTGCATCAGGCTGGCAGTTCCATACACCGGTATGATAATCTCCACCCGGGAGACTGAGGAGGTCAGAAAGCGTATGCTTCAGGTGGGCATATCCCAGGTCAGCGGCGGCTCCCGCACCTCGGTGGGGGGCTATACCCAAGAGGAGAGACCCCACGACACGGAGCAGTTTGATGTGTCTGACCAGAGGACATTGGACGAGGTGGTTCACTGGCTCATGGAAAGCGATCACATTCCCTCATTTTGTACGGCATGCTACAGGGCAGGGAGGACCGGAGACCGGTTCATGGAGCTTTGTAAGAGCGGTCAGATCTTAAACTGCTGTCATCCCAACGCCCTGATGACCCTGGCAGAGTATCTGGAGGATTACGCCTCCCCCGAGACCAAAAAGGCGGGCTATGAGATGATAGAGAGGGAACTTAAAAAGATCCCCAAGGAAAACGTAAGAAAAACTGCCATGGAAAATATAGAAGCTATCCGAAATTCCAACAGGAGGGATTTCAGGTTTTAATAGGATGATTTAACAGGAGACAGGGGCAAGTCCC
>CAMOZG010000069.1 GCA_946630825.1 uncultured Lachnospiraceae bacterium | reverse complement strand
TATATCGGCCAAATTGTCAGATAATTTATAGATAAATCAGAATTTTCTAAATTTATTCCAAAAGAAAACTATAATACAAAAATTTACAAATGAATGTGGCATAAGATCCTTTTATTTTGTATAATACAATCCGTCGCTTATTATAAGTTCAGAACACTATAACGGAGAATAAAATGAGTGCAATTGCTGTTAAGGAAGTCAAGGAAAGGGTTATTGGTGACAATGACCTTGTGGCAAAGACCGTAAGAAATGATCTGAAAGAAAAGGGAGTATTTTTAGTTAATCTGATGGCATCTCCCGGAGCAGGCAAGACCACCACCCTTGTTCGTACTATCGAGGCATTAAAGGATAAGTACAAAATAGGTGTTATGGAGGCGGACGTGGATTCCACCGTGGATGCCGAGACCATTGAAGCCACCGGGGCAAAGGTGATCCAGCTTCATACCGGAGGCTCCTGCCACATGGATGCGGACATGACAAAAAGAGGTCTTGAGGCTATGGGCTACGAAGATCTGGATGTGGTATTTTTAGAAAACGTGGGAAATCTGGTGTGTCCCGCAGAATTTGATGTGGGAGCAGCTAAAAAGGTCATGATCCTGTCGGTGCCCGAGGGGGATGACAAGCCCCTTAAGTATCCTCTTATGTTTTCTGTCAGCGACTGTCTTTTGATAAACAAGACAGATGCCATGGAGGTTTTTGACTTTGACATGGAAAGACTAAAGCAGGCGGTGAGGGGACTCAACCCCGGTATGCCTGTGTATCCCATCTCCTCACTTAAAGGTGAGGGATATGACGAGTGGCTGGCATGGCTTACAGGCGAGATAGAAGCCTGGCGGCATGGCGGCACAGAGATTGGAGGATGAGATGGCAAGAGTTATAGAGCTTCACAAGAGTGTTACCGAATCTAATGACAAAGACGCAGATCAGCTCCGAAAAGAGCTTAAGGAAAAGGGACTTTTTCTGATAAATCTTATGAGCTCGCCGGGTTCGGGGAAAACCACACTTTTATCCAGGACCATTACGGATATGAAGCCTGAGGTGGAAATAGCGGTGCTTGAAGCTGATATCGAATCCGACGTTGATGCCGAAAGGATCGAGGCCCTTGGGGCAAAAAGCATACAGGTCCACACTGACGGTATGTGTCATATGGATGCAGGTATGACCCGGGCAGGACTTGAGGGAATGGATCTGTCGGAGGTGCAGATAGCCTTTTTGGAAAATGTGGGAAATCTGATCTGCCCTGCGGAATTTGACACAGGAGCCCACAAGAATGTTATGATCCTGTCGGTGCCCGAGGGGGATGACAAGCCCCTTAAGTATCCGCTGATGTTTTCCATGTGTGATGCCCTTGTTATCACCAAGACCGACACCATGTCCTATTTCAGCTTTGATATAAAAAAATGTATAGAGCACGTTAAAAAGCTGAATCCGGATGTAGAGATCTTTCCCGTCTCTGCAAAAACCGGTGAGGGTATGAGAGACTGGGAGGATTATCTTAAGAGGAATATGGCAGCTATTTTGGGGTAAGAAGAAATAGCTACAATAAAAAAGGAGGAAAAAGATATGGCAATGCCCGAACAATCAATAGAATTCAGGTATGATACGCAGCTTCTTTTGGATTATTATGTGGAGGATGGCGACGACGCAGATGATGTGGCGGATGATCTGACGGACGAGATCCGGGACTATCTTCTGGAGAATGTAAAAGGGGACTCCATGGTGATAGCCGGTGACTCCGGTGAAGATGAGAATGGTGAAAAAGCCATAGTAAAGCTTCACTACCATACCAATGAGCCCTGGGACGTGCTCTCCTATTGCAGGAGTCACGGTGAGATCTATGATATAGTGGTGGAGGATATGGATCGTCAGTCCAGGGATCTGAAGGGTTGACCATTACCTTTGTGCTTTTGTCGGGGATAGAGTCTGTTATGGTTGACAGAAGCCCGGCTTTGCATATAAAATGTAAACAAGTATGTGTCCCTACGGGGAAAATTGAATGAAAGAATTTTACGGAGGAAAAATTTATGGCAGGCAAGAATCCTAACTACCCGCTTCGTCCCGATTACGTGGATGTCAGCGGCCCTTTTAAGCAGGGCATAGCCGATCTCGGCAAACTTATTACTGATCGTATTCCCATTAAGCTGGGACTTAAAAAGGTTACGGTAGACGACCCGGAGTATTGGGCTGTACGTATACTGGTAGATGATGATGAGGACCTTGCGAAATGGGTCATAAAGAACTTCGGAGCCATCAGAAAGCCCAAGACCTTTGCTCAGCTTAAGGCATCTTCAGGACTGTCTGATGACGAGCTTACAAAGAAGTTGGAGTTTATTTCCTACACCGGTCTGGTTGAGTGGAACTATGAGAATTTAGATGGACAGAATCCCAACCATGAAAAGCGCTGGGTACTTCCCATGTTCGTTCCCGGTTCCGGTGAGTTTTCCAATATGAACCTGGAGCTTATCGACAAGCATCCTGAGCTGGGTATGTTTTTCGAGCATATGACCAGACTTCCTTTGGAAAAGGTCACAAAGATGGTTCCTCCCGGAGGTGCGGGCATAGGTATGCACGTTATCGCCGTGGAAAAAGAAGTTGACATGAACAATGATTCCATTGACATTGAGCATATCTCTCACTGGATGGATAAGTATGAGGGCAAGTATGCAGCTTCTCCCTGTTCATGCCGCCGCAGCCGCATTACCTATGATGAGGGCTGTGCAGACGATTATCATGATTGGTGTATCGCAGTAGGTGACATGGCAGACTATGTGGTTGAGACCCATAAGGGTGGCCGCTACATCTCCAAGGAAGAAGCCTACGAGATATTCAAAAAGGGTGAGGAAAACGGCTTTGTACACCAGATCACAAATATTGACGGTGAGGAAAAGATCTTTGCCATCTGTAACTGTAATGTAAATGTGTGCTACGCCCTTCGTACTTCACAGCTTTTCAATACTCCCAATATGTCCAGAAGTGCTTATGTGGCACATGTGGAAAAGGAAAAGTGTGTGGCATGCGGACGCTGCGTAGAGGTTTGCCCCGCAGGTGCCCTTACCCTTGGTCAGAAGCTTTGCAAAAAAGACGGCTCCGAGGTACAGTATCCCAAGCAGGTGCTTCCCTCTGAGAAAAAGTGGAGCGAGGATGACTGGAACTGGGATTATCGCGATACCAACCGTATTGAGTCCCATGAGTCCGGTACAGCACCCTGTAAGACAGCCTGCCCTGCACATATTGCAATCCAGGGTTATCTGAAGCTGGCAGCCCAGGGTAAGTATACAGAAGCTTTGGCTCTTATTAAGAAAAACAATCCTCTTCCTGCAGTCTGCGGTCATATCTGTAACCGCCGTTGTGAGGATGCTTGTACCAGAGGTACAGTGGATCAGGCTATCGCCATTGACGAGGTCAAGAAGTTTTTGGCTATGCGTGATCTGGATGCCAATACCAGATACATACCTAAAAAGGTCATTCCTCGTGTACAGGGTGGCTTTGATGAAAAGGTAGCCATCATAGGTGCGGGTCCTGCAGGACTGTCCTGCGCATTCTATCTGGCAGAAAAGGGATATAATCCCACTATATTTGAAAAGAATGAGAAGCCCGGCGGTATGCTGGTTTACGGTATCCCTTCCTATAAGCTGGAAAAGGATGTTATCGCTGCCGAGATAGACATTATCAAGGAAATGGGCGTAGAGATCCGCTGCGGAGTAGAAGTAGGCAAGGATATTACACTTGATGAGCTTCGCAAAGAGGGATACAAGGCATTTTATATTGCCATTGGCTGCCAGGGCGGTCGCATGGTAGGTGTACCGGGAGAGGATGCTCCCCAGGTTACCACAGCAGTTGACTTCCTCCGTGAAGTAAATGCAAATGAGAAATACGACATTTTGGGTGACACTGTTGTAGTCGGCGGCGGAAACGTGGCTATCGACTGCTCCCGTGATGCGGTTCGTGTGGGCTCACCCAAGGTTACACAGGTTTCCTTGGAGACCAGGGACATCATGCCTGCCTCTGATGAAGAGATCGAAGAGGCTGAGGAAGATGGCATCACCTTCCAGGGCGGCTGGGGACCCAAGGAGATCAATCTGGATGCCTCCGGCAATGTTTGCGGGATCACCTTCAAAAAGTGCACATCCGTTAAGGACGCTGACGGCAGGTTTAATCCCAAATATGATGAAAATGACACCATGACCATTGAATGTAAGCACGTAGTTCTCGCTGTAGGTCAGAGTATAGTATGGGGCGATCTGCTTGCAGGCTCCAAGGTAGAGCTTGGACGGGGCAATGGTGCAGTAGCTGATCCTGTTACATATCAGACAGCCGAGCCTGATATCTTTGTGGGCGGTGATGTATACACAGGACCTAAGTTTGTAATAGATGCCATTGCGGCAGGTAAGGAAGCAGCTATTTCCATCCACCGCTTTGTACAGCCTCACAGCTCTCTTACCATAGGACGTAATCCTCACCATTATGTGGAGATGGATAAGGATGATATCACACTTCCTCAGTATGACAATTCATCCAGACAGGTGCCTGGACGCAAGGCAAATGTGGAGAAAAAGAGCTTCCGTGACGGAAAAGCAGTATTTACCGAGGAGCAGGTCAAGACCGAGACCGCCCGTTGTCTCTCCTGCGGTGCCACCATTGTGGATGAGAACCGTTGTGTAGGATGTGGATTGTGTACCACCAGATGTGAGTTTGATGCGATCCATCTCCATAGAGACAGACCTGAGTGCTCTACCATGAGAAAGTCCGAGGACAAGCTTAAATATGTGCTTCCCAACGGACTTAAGCAGGCGATCAAGCTCACCTTCTCAGGTAAAAAATGATAGCTTGTTTTTAAGAGATACTACAGCAAGATCCGGCGGAGGACTTTTTCTCTGCCGGATTTTGTAGTGATTGATTTAAGAGGAGATTGTAATATATGCATGAACTTAGTGTGGTTTTTTCTGTTATAAAGGATTGTGTGGAGGTGGCAAAGGAAAACAATGCGCCCCACATTTCCTCCGTTACGATCCAGCTTGGTAAGGTATCCGGTGTGATAAATGCATATCTGGAGGATTGCTGGAAGTGGGCGGTAAACCGTAAGGGCGACAAGACAGATGATGTAATAAGAAATGCTAAGCTTATTATAGAGCCCATAGAAGCCATTACATTTTGCGAGGATTGCAAGCAGACTTATGACACCATAAAGTATGCCAAGGTATGTCCCCACTGCGGCAGTGAAAATACCTACCTGTATCAGGGCAACGAATTTATGATAAAAGAGATCCAGGTGGATGATGAAATGCCCACAGAGTTTCTTGACCAGATAGATGAGGACACCCCCTCTCCGGTTATGGCATAAGAGATGAAATTATTGTGTTGAGTTTTTTTCATAATGTGATATAATACATCCCGGTGCCTCTGAAAGCAGGCGCAAAATAAGATTCCAAATGAAAAGGGAGGAAAGAGGATCTATGAGAAATTTACTTAAAAAACTGGCACTTATAATGCTGGCAGTTTCCATGACCGTACCTGCGGCATCAGCATTGGATCTGCCCCAGGCATCAGTAGCAGAGGCAGCTTCACAGAAGCTTACACTTTATGTTGGAGAGCAGTTTGATGTTACTTCTGCCAAGAGCATCAAGTCAAACAAGAAGTCAGTGGTAAAGACCGGAAAGAGCACAGAGTCAGGCTATGTACAGTATTACATGATCGCCAAAAAGCCCGGCACAGCAACCGTAACTGTAAAGAGCAAGTACGGCGGATCCACCAAGTATAAGGTAACTGTCAAGAAGAACAGCTGCAAGGCAACCATGAGCATGACAGCATATAAGTATGGTGAGGTTTTAGTAACACTTAAGAATGGTTCATCACAGACCTTTGATGATGTGACTGTAAAGTATACCTTAAAGAAGTCTGATGGCTCCGTATACGAAGAAAAG
Source organism: uncultured Lachnospiraceae bacterium (assembly GCA_946630825.1). Lineage (GTDB taxonomy): Bacteria > Bacillota > Clostridia > Lachnospirales > Lachnospiraceae > JAILEN01. The sequence goes on along the minus strand of CAMOZG010000069.1, from coordinate 5,448 downwards.
GAAATGAGCATTTACAATGTTCTGGCTAAAAAGACCGCATACAAGACTATCTCACTTTCTTCAAATGCAGATGTGGATCTTTCCCAGAGCACCATTAAGGTAACAGGAGTAAATCACTATCCCACACGTAAGTATAAGGATGTGACCTCCAAGGTCAAGGTTACAGAGACCTCCAAGACAGATGCAGAAAAAGAGGTTGAGATCAATCTCAATGCCAAGAATGGCACTAAGAATTCCGTAAGCGGAACCATCTACTACCTCTTAAAGGACAGCAGTAATAATACTATTGGTGTGGAGACAACTTCCGTATATCTGTCAAAGAGCTCAACAGAGTCATACAGCAAGTCCCTTTATAAGGACTACTATCCCGGATATGATCACTATGAGCTTGTTGGTGCTTTCTATATGAGCAAGCTTTGATACTAGTGTAGCCGTTTCCAAATAAGAATTTGAAAACGGCTACACTAGGGATCAGTTCACAAAACTTTAACAGATATTTTTAAAAATATGTTGTATAATAAGACCCACAGAGAGCTCTCTGTGGGTTTTATAATGAAATTATACATGATCAGGGGTGAGAGAATTGGCTTTTGCATTTGGGAAGAGAAAGACACAGATGGATATGACTGCCGAGGAGCTTATTGCTTCCATAAACGGCGAGGAAATAGATGACAAGGTACAGGTGGAGGATACGATTTCCGTCCACGAGCTGGTGCCCATGACTGTGGGTATACAGGATGATATGTCACATATTGCAGACATAGGGGAGGAGTTTTCGAGGACCATGGATCCCATCCTGCGTCTGTATAATGCGGCGATCAACGTTACCACATCCCGGCTTGATATAATAAAGGACGAATTCAAATACAGAAATCTAAGGGTCCCCATACACCATATAGACACCAGACTCAAGTCCACTCACAGCATGGTTGGAAAGCTGGAGAAAAAGGGATTGGAGGCATCCCTTACCGCGGCTATCAACAATCTGTTTGATATAGCCGGAGTCAGGGTCATATGCCCCTATATTAAGGATGTCTACCTGATCAGAGACAGGATCAAGGCTCAGGACGATATCATTATATTAGAAGAAAAGGATTATATTTCAAATCCCAAGCCCAACGGATACAGAAGCCTACATATGATAATCAGGGTGCCGGTTTACTTTATGAATAAAAAGCAGCTTGTACCGGTCGAGATGCAGATAAGGACCACTGCCATGGATATGTGGGCAAGCATGGAGCACGATATCCGGTATAAGACTCTTTATGCGGATGGCAGCGAGGTGGATTTTTCCGAGGATCTTTTGGAAGCCAGCAGGCTCATATATCAGGCGGAGGCGAAAATGGAAGAGATGAATAACCGGCTTGAGGGAGAATACTGACCGTTTTTAAGGAGGAAGCGGATGAGCTTTTTGATAGAGCTGATACGTGCATATTTTATTCTGACCTTTGTCTATGCCGTAGTAAGCCTTATTCGGATGTACAGGATAAGGGGGTATGCCTCTGACAAAAAATACGGAAAAGCCAGGATAGAGAAGCTGGCTTCGGAGGGCAGGATGAGGCAGGTCCCCATCTACAGTGCAGGGGAGATGGCAGAAAATAAGCACAAAGCTGTGGTGAGACTTTCTGTTTTCCCTGTTGACACTGAGGAAAGAAGCAAGGTGGTGATCGTATGTCCCGGGGGCGGTTATATGCATCTGTGTACTAAAGACGAGGGCTACCCCGTAGCCGCAAAGCTTAACGAAATGGGCTACACCGCCTTTGTGCTGGAATACCGCACAGGCTTTGATTGTTCCTCCCATGCGCCCATGCATGATCTGGCAATGACAGTAAAGCATATCACCGAAAGAGCTGACGAATACAATGTAGATATGAAGGACTATGTGGTCATGGGTTTTTCTGCCGGAGGCAATCTGGCAGGGATATTCGGCTCCCGCAGATGGGGCTGGGAACGCTATGGGGTAGAGCGTCCCGGGGCAGTGATCCTGGGTTATCCCTGGACGAATATTAACCACTGGCTTCAGCATCCATATTGGAATATATGGCTTGGACTGGCAGGCATATGGCTCTCCGAGCAGGGAAATATCTTTATGTTCGGCTTTTGGGGTCATTTTAAAAAAGTCAACAGGGAGTCTTTGTGTGTGCAAAACTTCATAACAGATGATTACCCTCCCGTGTATATGTTTGTGGGAGGCAATGATATTTTGGTTCCCGCAGGCTCCCATGCAGATGTGCTTGAGACGGCTTTAAAGGAGCATAATGTACCATATAAATATGATAAGTTTTTCGGTCTTCCCCACGGTGTGGGACTTGGAGTTAAAACCAGGGCAGAGGGCTGGATAGATGATGCCATGAAGTTTGCCGGTGAGCACATGGATAATTAGGCTTTTGCCCTACAATATATTGTGGTTGTAAAACCTGCACAAAACAAATTTAAAAATTTCTGCATATTTTCTAAAATTTTTCTTGCATTTCACACAAAATGTTAGTATAATACCACTTGCTGTGACATTGATAGCGAAGAAGCGTGAGGTTGCGGGTCCGAAGCAATGACGATCCGGTTTTCCGTGGAGCGAATGTCAATGGTAGGATACCCCGGATGTCCGGGATACAACGCCACAGAAACTTGACGACAGGTCACTGTATACATTATCAGTCTGCCGGGGGCTTTTGATTAACCCACTTAAGCTTATGGCAGAAACGACGTGAAGATGTCCGTGTTCGGCTCGGGATAAGAGCGGGCCGTAATTTTTTGAGGCTTACACATGGACACACACGGGAGAGTGTACAGTCACCGCCTGTTGGACCGAGTACAGGATGAAAGATCCTGAAGGTCTAAATTATAATAAGGAGGCGACTTTTTTTATGGCACAGGTTATGAGAATCACACTTAAGGCATATGATCATGAGCTTGTGGATGCTTCTGCAGCCAAGATCATTGACACTGTGAAAAAGAACGGATGGCAGGTTAGCGGACCTGTTCCCCTTCCTACTAAAAAGGAAGTGGTTACCATCTTAAGGGCAGTCCACAAGTATAAGGACAGCCGTGAGCAGTTCGAGCAGCGCACACATAAGCGCCTGATCGACATCCTCACCCCCACCCAGAAGACCGTGGAGGTTCTTTCCAGGTTAGAGATGCCTGCAGGTGTTTTCTTCGACGTGAAGATGAAGGAAAAGTAAGAAGTAACTTAATTAATCTATGGTTGTTCCTCTGGCTGGAAGCAATTTAACGTATTGTTTTCGGTGAATGAACAAGGAGGTAATTATGAAGAAAGCTATTTTGGCTACAAAGCTGGGTATGACTCAGGTGTTCGGTGAGAACGGCGAGCTCATCCCCGTAACTGTTCTTGAGGCTGGACCTTGTGTGGTAACACAGGTTAAGACCGTAGAGAATGATGGCTATGAGGCAGTACAGGTTGGATTTGGTGATGCCAAGGTAAAGGCTGTAAACAAAGATGCCGCAGGCCACAAGAAGGCATATCGTCGTCACGCTGTCAACAAGCCCGAGAAGGGACATTTTGACAAGGCAGGCGTGGCACCTAAGAAGTATGTCAGAGAGTTCAGATTTGAGAATGCTTCCGAGTATCAGCTTGCACAGGAGATCAAGGCTGATATATTCGAGGCAGGAGATAAGGTGGATGCCACAGCCATCAGCAAAGGTAAGGGCTTCCAGGGCGCCATCAAGCGTCTCGGTCAGCACCGCGGACCTATGGCTCACGGTTCCAAATTCCACCGTCATCAGGGTAGTAACGGTTCCTGCTCCACTCCTTCAAGAGTATTTAAGGGAAAAGGAATGCCCGGTCAGATGGGTCATGTAAAGGTTACGATCCAGAATTTAGAGATCGTAAGAGCAGATGCTGAAAACAACATCCTGCTTGTAAAGGGCGCAGTGCCCGGACCCAAGAAGTCACTTGTAACTATTAAAGAGTCCGTTAAGGCATCCAAGTAATAAGGAAGGAGGAACTTGCAAATGGCTACAGTATCCGTTTTCAATATGGACGGTAAGGAAGTCGACAAGATCGATCTTTCCGATGCCGTATTCGGTGTAGAGGTTAATGAGCATCTGGTACATATGGCTACCCTTTTACAGCTTGCCAATAACCGTCAGGGCACACAGAAAGCCAAGACCCGCTCTGAAGTAAGCGGCGGCGGCAGAAAGCCCTGGAGACAGAAGGGCACAGGTCATGCCCGTCAGGGATCTACCCGTTCACCTCAGTGGACAGGCGGCGGAGTTGTTTTTGCCCCCGTTCCCAGAGATTATTCCTTCAAGATGAATAAGAAGGAAAAGCGTGCAGCTTTAAAGAGCGCTCTTTCATCAAGAGTTGCAGAGGAAAAGCTTATCGTACTTGATGAGTTAAAGCTTGATGGTATAAAGACAAAGGACTTTGCCAAGGTTATGAAAAACCTCAATGTGGAGAAAGCCCTTGTGGTGATAAACGGCAGTGATGAAAACGTTCAGATGAGCGCCAGAAACATCCCCACCATCAAGACAGCATCTACAGCTACTATCAATGTATTTGATGTATTAAAGTATAATACGGTAGTTCTTACAAAGGACGCTGTAAAGACAATCGAGGAGGTGTATGCATAATGGCTAATGTACAGTATTATGATGTGATCATCGAGCCGGTCATCACCGAGAAGAGTATGTCACTTATGGGTGAGAGGAAGTACACCTTCCGCGTACATCCCGAAGCCAACAAGATCATGATCAAGGAAGCTGTCGAGAAGATGTTTGACGGCACCAAGGTGGAAAAGGTTGCCACCGTAAATAAAGACGGTAAGAGCAAGAGGCGTGGCATGACAGTTGGCAAGACAGCCAAGAGCAAAAAGGCTATCGTTACTCTTACAGAGGATTCTGAAGAGATCGAGATCTTTGCAGGACTGTGACCTAAAGCTTCGAGATAAGAAATATAATACGCGCACACGTGATAATTGTGCATAAGAAAGGAGAACAAAATGGGAATCAAGACATACAACCCATATACACCGTCCAGGCGTAATATGACAGGTTCCGATTTCGGTGAGATAACCAAGACCGAGCCTGAAAAGAGCCTTGTCACATCCCTTAAGAAAAATGCGGGACGTAACAACCAGGGCAAGATAACCGTTCGTCACCAGGGCGGCGGCAATCGCAGAAAGTACAGGATCATAGATTTTAAGAGAAATAAAAAGGACGGAGTTCCTGCAAAGGTGGTAGGTATCGAGTACGATCCCAACCGTACAGCAAATATAGCTCTTATATGCTATGAGGACGGAGAAAAGGCATACATCCTTGCTCCCGAAGGTCTCACAGACGGCATGACCGTAATGAGCGGAGCTGAGGCGGAAATAAGGGTCGGCAATTGCCTTCCCCTTGAAAATATCCCCGTAGGTACCATGGTTCACAATATAGAGCTTCATCCCGGAAAGGGTGGCCAGATGGTTCGTTCAGCAGGTAATGCTGCAC
>CAMOZG010000068.1 GCA_946630825.1 uncultured Lachnospiraceae bacterium | reverse complement strand
TAATTCTACCATTATTTCCTTTACATTTCTATAGTTTTAACTTATGATAGTCACGTTATTATGTAAGATTATGTGGAGAGGCTTTTCTTCACGCAAGGAGTTATAATATGACAGCGACACAATTTTTTACATTGCTTGGAGGAGTAGGGCTGTTTTTGTATGGTATGACTATCATGTCTACCGGCTTACAGAATGCTGCTGGAGACAAGCTTCGTGTTTTACTTGAAAAGGTTACATCAAACAGATTTATGGCGGTGTTTTTGGGAATTGCAGTCACCGTCCTGATACAGAGCTCATCCGCTACGGATATGATGGTGATAGGCTTTGTTAATTCGGGGCTTATGCAGCTTGCAGAGGCGATTGCAGTCATCATGGGTGCCAATATAGGTACCACCATTACGGCGCAGATCACAGCATTTGACCTAACGGCATTTGCGCCATTTTTGCTCTTTGCCGGAGTGATCATGTACCTGTTTGTAAAGGATCAGATGATAAAACATTCCGGTTCCATAGTGCTGGGATTCGGTATGCTTTTCGTGGGGATCGGCCTTATTAAACAGGCTATCGTGCCCCTGGCCCAAAGTCAGGTATTCATAAGCTTTTTGGACGGACTTCGAAATCCCCTGCTTGCGGTTTTATTCGGTGTTGCTTTTACGGCGCTTTTGCAGAGCTCATCATCATCAGTGGTCATATTCCAGGCGTTTGCCATTCAGGGGATATTGGAATACAGGGTGGCTGTATATCTGGTGATAGGTGCTGCCATAGGTTCCGTAACTCCAAATATTTTAGCATCCCTTACCACCAATAGAAACGGAAAGCGTACAGCGCTTTTGAATCTGATATTTAACCTGTTTAGGGCGGCAATACTTTTTACACTGGTTACGGTATTTCCCCAGATCACGGAGTTCATACAGATGCTGTCTCCCAATGATGTGGGGCGGCAGGTGGCTAATACCCATACACTTTTTGCCATCTTTGCAGTTCTTGTGATGCTGCCTTTCTCGGATCGGATCGTAGCCCTTACGGAAAAGATCATCCCGGTGCTTCCCGAGGAGACCAGATCCAAGAAGGAGATGCAGCTTATATACATGTCGGATGTTAAAAACTCAGTGCCCTCGGTTGTTATAGCCCAGGCGATAAAGGAGCTTAAGCGTCTCGGAAAGCTGTCCAGGGACAATTTGGAGGCTGCCGTAAACTGCTTTTTTGCCAAGGATGACGATCTGATCGAGCAGGTGGAGACCACCGAGTCCATAGTGGATTATCTTACAAACGAGATATCCGACAGACTGATAGAACTTAGATCCATGAATATATCCGAGTCGGATGTTTTCAGAGCTACCAAGCTCACCCTTATTGCATCCAACTTTGAGCGGATCTCCGACCATGCGGAAAATATCATAGAGTATAAACAAAAGATAGGCCGTGCCAAGGACAATCTCACCAAGGGTGCCAGAAGGGAGATAAAGGCTCTTACCGAGGCGACCCTTAAGACCATAGACATGTCAATAGAGATATTCTCCACGGAGGATTTTTCACTGCTGCCTGAAGCAGAGGCTCAGGAGGAGCTGGTGGACAAGCTCCAGGCGGATATGATCGACGCCCATATGGAGAGGCTTTTAAAGGGCAAGTGCGAACCGGCGGCAGGAGTGGTATTTACCGATCTTTCCACTGACTTGGAGCGCTGCTCTGATCATGCCATCAATGTGGCAACAGCTCTTATCAAGTCATCCGGCAGACGGACAAAGGGACAATAATATATGGCAAAAAACTATAAAAACTGGGAGAAGCTTGATAATACAGCCAAGATATTTCCGGTGATCGCAAATGACACCCTGACAAATACCTATCGTATCTGCTCCATCTTAAATGAGGAGGTGGACGGCGGGCTTTTGCAGGAGGCGGTGGATATACTCCTGCCAAAGATGCCTGCATTCAGATACAGGCTTCGGACAGGTTTTTTCTGGTACTATTTTGAGGAAAATGACAAACCGGCTCCCAGGGTCGTAGAGGAAAATGAGTATCCCTGCAGGTTTATCCATCAGAATAAGAATAACTACTACCTATTCAGAGTGACCTATTACAAAAACAGGATCAATCTGGAGGCTTTTCATGCCTTGACTGACGGCATGGGGATCATAGGCTTTATCCGGGAGCTGACCTATCAGTACCTCAGGCTGGCTCATCCCCAGCTCCGGGAAAAGCTGGGAGACGGACTTTCCGAGGAGACTTCTTTGGATCGGGAGGACAGCTACAAGGCAAATTATAAAAAGGCCTCCAAGAGTATGTATAAGAAGAAAAAGGCCTTTCTGATCAAGGGAGAAAAGCTTCCCTACAGGGGCTTTGGTGTGATGTGCGGATACTTCCCGGTAAACCAGGTAAAAAAGGTGGCAAAGGAGAAATACGGCGTCAGCATCAATGAATATCTGGTGGCGGCATTTGCCTATGCCACATGGAAGTCCCATGCCAGGGATGTGTCAAAGGACAAGCCCATAAGGGTGGCAGTGCCGGTGAATCTAAGACCTTTTTTTGATTCCATCACCACCAAAAATTTCTTTGTAATGGTCTCTGCGGAGTTTGCCCCGGAAAGGGATGACTACAGCTTTGCCGAGGTGGCTTCCATAATAAGGGAGAGCCTAAGGTCCCAGATCACCAGGGAAAATCTGGAGAATATTTTCTCCTACAATGTGTCTAACGAGGAATATCTGGTGAGCCGGCTGGTGCCTCTTTTTGTAAAAAATATTGCCATGAGGGTGGTGTATACCCAGGCGGCTTTAGCCAATACCACCACCATTACAAACATAGGAAACATAGGGGTGAAGCCTGAGTATCAGAAGTACATCAAAAATTTTTACGGCTTTTTATCCTTTTCCAAGGGGCAGGAGATGAAGTGCATCATCAGCTCCTACATGGATTCCATGGTCATGACATTTAGCTCGGCATTTACCGATACATCCATTCAAAGACGTACATTTTCCCAGCTTGCCGAGGACGGCATAGATGTGGAGATCGAGACAAACGGGGTATATTATGAGTAGAAAATGCAGTCACTGTAAAGTGCTTGTTATGGACAATACGGAAAAATGCCCTCTTTGCAACGGGGTCTTGGATCCCGGAAAACAGGGGGAGGACAATTATCCTGATATAGTGCATAAGGCGAGAAAGCTGGGGCTGGTGCTTCGTATCCTTACGGCGGTATGGGTTACGCTTACAGCGGTTTCGGGATTAATAAACTATTACACCTATGACGGGGTGCTCTGGTCGGTCATAGTGTCCATAGTTTTCTTTTACGCTTTGTTTATGCTCTACCTTATGACCTACACCCAGATAGGATATATGGGCAGGATCTTTGCTTCGGTTATAATGGGAGTGCTTCTTGTGGTTTCAATAGATATAGTCACAGGCTTTAAGGGGTGGTCCATTGACTATGTGCTTCCCGGGGGACTGTTTGTTATAGACATTGCCATTATGATAGTTCGGATCATAAACCATAAAAACTGGCAGTCCTATATGTATGTGGAATTTTTAGTGGTACTTTTGGGGATCATACCCATGCTTTTTATCAGGCTGGGGCTGGTTCATCATCCAAAGGTGTCTGTGGCGGCATTTTTTACCTCCACCCTTTTGTTTATCGTGACTCTGATCATAGGGGGCAGAGCAGCCCGGGCAGAGCTTAGGAGGAGATTTCATATCTGATGAGTGGGGGATGCTTCGAGGACTTCGGAGTCATCCCCTTGATTTAAAGGGAGGTGCTATGATAATAAGGATACTCACCTTCTCGGACAGAGGGGAGAGGGTGGCGGAGAGGATTTGCAAAAAGCTTTTAGCCACCGAGGACATTGACTATATGAGATGTGACGAGAGCACATCTTTGTCTGAGTGGACGGGAGAGTGGTTTTACAGGGCTGATGGGCTGATCTTCGTGGGAGCCTGCGGCATAGGTGTAAGAGCCATAGCACCCTTTGTGGACAGCAAGGTGACGGATCCGGCAGTGGTGGTGGTGGACGAGCTTGGAAAATACGCCATCCCCATACTAAGCGGTCACTTGGGCGGAGCCAACGAACTGGCAGAAAGGGTGGCGGCGATCTTAAAAGGAGTGCCGGTGATCACCACAGCCACTGATATAAACGGAGTCTTTTCGGTGGATGACTGGGCAAGAAAAAACGACTGCACCATAATAAATCCTGAAAAGATAAAGTCCATATCCGGGAGGCTTTTGGACGGAGTGCCGGTAAGCATTAAAAGCAATTTTCCCATAATGGGAAAGGAGCCAAAGGGAGTGGAGATGATATCCGGGGACGAGGCTTTGATCCATATTTCCACCAGAAGAGACGGGATATTTGGAAGCCGCCATGAAACAAAGGATCCCGGGGAGGATGCGGACTATCCCATGATAATAGTACCCCACATTGCAGTGCTTGGGGTGGGATGCCGCAGGGGAACGGATATTGCATCAATTAAAAAATGCTTTTCCCATGTGATGGATGAGCTGGGGATATTTGAGGAAGCGATCTACAGGATATGCACCATAGACATGAAAAAGCATGAGCCCGCTTTGGTGGAATTTGCAAGATCCATGGGAGTGCCTCTTGTGACCTTTTCCTCCAATGAACTAAAGACGGCTGTCGGAGATTTTTCCTCTTCTGATTTTGTGGAAGAGATCACCGGGGTGGACAATGTATGCGAGCGAAGCGCAGTCTTAGGAGCATCCCACGGCAGACTGGTTCTTAAAAAGACAGTATGGGAGGGAGTGACCATGGCAGTGGCTTTTAAAAATCTGTCACTGTCCTGGTAGGATCGAGGTGGTATACTATGGTATATTTTGTTGGAGCGGGACCGGGAGCAGAGGATCTCATCACCGTAAGGGGAGCAGCCCTTTTGGGAAATGCTGATGTGGTCATATACACAGGCAGCCTGGTAAGCCGTGATATATTAAAGCTGTGCAGGGAAGAGGGGGCAAGCATTTATGACAGTGCTGTCATGACACTGCCGGAGGTACTGGAAATAATGAAAAATGCCCATGAGCTGGGGAAAACTGTGGTACGTCTGCATACCGGTGATCCTTCCCTTTACGGAGCTATCAGGGAACAGACAGACGAGCTTAAGAGAATGGACATCCCCTTTGAGGTGGTGCCGGGGGTATCCTCCATGGGAGCGGCGGCAGCAGCCCTGGAGACAGAGTATACCCTGCCCGGAGTGTCCCAGTCCGTGATAGTTACCCGGATGGCAGGCAGGACGCCGGTGCCGGAGTCCGAAAGCATAAGGGCTCTGGCTTCACATGGTGCCACCATGGTTATTTTTTTGTCTGCCGGGATGCTACCTGAGCTGTCAGCAGAGCTTTTGGCAGGGGGTGCCTATAACAGTGATACACCTGCAGCCATAGTCTATAAGGTGAGTCATCCTGATGAGAGGATCATACATACCACCATAGGCAGGCTGGCAGAGGATGGGAAGGATATTAAAAAAACTGCCCTGATCCTGGTGGGGGATTTTTTAGGCAATGAATATGAATTAAGCAGGCTTTACGATCCTGAATTTGAAACAGGCTACAGAAGTAAAAGGTGAAATGAAAAAAGAGGTTACACTTGTGGGCATGGGCTGCGGTCCCCTTTCTGTGACAAAGGAAGCAGAAAATGCCATAAAAGAGGCGAAGCTTATACTGGGCTCTGCCCGTATGCTTTCCCTTTTGCCAAAAGGTGTGGGAGCGCGGGTAGCAGAAAGCAGCATGACAGAGCCCCTGTATGATGAGATCACTGGGGCAAAGGAGGATCGGATCGCTGTTTTATACAGCGGTGATGTGGGCTTTTATTCCGGTGCCCCGAAGCTTTATAAAATGCTTTTGGAGCAGGAGATTACGGTTAGGATGATACCGGGGGTCTCGGTGCTTTCATATCTGGCGGCGGCGCTGGGAATTCCCTGGCAGGATATAAGGGTAAAAAGCGCCCACGGTGTGGAATGTGATGCTGTGGCGGCATATAAAGAGGCTTCGGCTCCCCTTTTGCTTTTAACCTCTGACGGAAAGGGGGCGGCTCATATATGCCGGGATCTGACAGAGGCAGGATATGGGGATGATATGGTGATAATAGGTCAGAGGCTGGGATATGTTGATGAGAGTATCACAAGGGAATACATAAAAAATGCCTGTGATATGAAGATCTCGGATCTGAATGTGCTGCTTTTTTTGGCTTCATAAAACGAGGAAAAATATGGGAAATATCTTTTTAGTGGGCATAGGACCGGGAGACAGGGAAAATATGACCCCACGGGCGGTAAGTGCCATAAGGGAGTGTGACACCATAGTGGGGTATGAGACCTACATCAGGCTTTTAGGGGATATGACAGAAAAAAAGACCCTGATCTCCACCGGCATGACAGGTGAAAAAGAACGGTGTATAAAGGCAATAACACAGGCAGCCGGGGGAAGCAGGGTGGCTGTGATCTGCTCCGGTGACAGTGGTGTGTATGGAATGGCTGGTCTTATCTATGAACTTATAGGCACCGGGGAGTATGGCGATATCCCGGTGGAGGTGATACCGGGGATCACTGCGGCAAACAGTGGGGCGGCTCTTTTGGGTGCCCCCCTTATGAATGATTTCGGGGTGATCTCCCTTTCAGACCAGTTGATCCCCTGGGAGAGGATATGCCAAAGGATAAAGCATCTGGCTGCTTCGGATATGGTGATGGTATTTTATAACCCCATGTCACGGCACAGACCGGACACCTTAAGAAAAGCCTGTGATATAATACTTGAGGCAAGAGATGAAGGTACGGTCTGCGGATGGGTGAAAAATGTGGGACGTGATGGACAGACATCACAGATCACCACCCTGGGGCAGCTTCGTGACACAGAGCTTGATATGCTTTGTACCGTCTATATAGGAGGGACGGACACTGTGGTTTTAGATGGCAAAATGGTTACCACAAGAGGATATGATGTATGAAGGTTTTTATTTTCGGAGGTACCACCGAGGGCAGGCAGGCTGCCGAGGAATACATAAATGCCGGACATGAGGTGACGGTGAGTGTCGCCACAGAGGTGGGAGCAGAGGAGCTTAAGGGACTTCCGGTGCGTACTTTGGTGGGGCGGCTGGATGAGAGCATGATGGAAAAAGAGATCACAGGCTATGAGCTGGTGATAGATGCCACCCATCCCTATGCTGTTATGGCAACAAAGAATATCAGGGAAGCCTGTGTAAACAAGGAAATGGCATACCAGCGGATAGAACGGGATCTGGATTTCAATGAGGGGCTGCCAAAGAAATACCATCTGGCTTATTCCCATGAAGAGGCTGCCGCCTATCTGAGTCTGGGGGCAGGAAATATATTGCTTACCACAGGCTCGAAAAATCTGGTGGATTACAGGGGACTGGCTCCCGAAAGATTATATGCCAGGGTGCTGCCCACCCATGAGGCGCTGAATCTGTGTGAAGATGGGCAGATACCCCATAGCCATATAATCGCCATGCACGGTCCTTTTTCAAAGGAGCTTAATACAGCCATGATACGGCAGTACGATATAAAATATCTGGTATCCAAGCAAAGCGGTATGGAAGGCGGATTTTTTGAAAAGTCGGCTGCTGCGGATGAATGTGATATCGAGATGGTGATAATACTGGCACCTCAATAGGGAGCCTTTATAAATTTGAGATTTGAAAGGAGTAGGATCATGAAAAAACTTTTTATTGCAACACTTCTCGCATGCCTTTCGGTAAGCTTGCTTATCGGCTGCGGAACAAAAGAGGAGGCAGCCCCTGAGGCGGCACCGGAGACAGAGACTTCTGATATGGAGGATGAGGAAGAAGAAGAGGATGAGGATATGGACGAGGAGGAAAACTATGAGACTGGAGATGCTTCATTAGACGATCCCCGAAATCAGGATGACATAGGTGAAAAGGAGATCTTGGTGGTAAGCTTTGGCACCAGCTACAATGACAGCCGCAGACTTACCATAGGAGCCATAGAGGATGCAATAGCAGAAAGCTTTCCTGACTATGATGTGAGGCGGGCTTTTACCAGTCAGATCATTATAGACCATATCAAAAAACGTGACGGCGTGGATATAGACAATGTGGAGCAGGCTCTTAAGAGAGCTGCGGATAACGGAGTAAAGGAGCTTTTGGTACAGCCCACCCACCTTATGAACGGGCTGGAGTATAATGATCTGGTGGCGCAGATCGCAGATTATTCAGACGCATTTGACAAAGTGGCAATAGGAGAGCCCCTTTTGACCAGTGACGAGGATTTTTCAAAGGTTGCATCTGCCATAATTTCCGCTACAGAAGAATATGACGACGGAAAAACTGCCATTGTATTTATGGGTCATGGAACAGAGGCGGATTCCAACAAGGTATATGCACAGATGCAGGAGCTTTTGGGATCCATGGGAGAAAATAACTACTATATCGGCACGGTGGAGGCTGATCCTGATATAGAGGACGTGGTGGATATGATCCGGGACAAGGGCTACGAAAGGGTGCTGCTTCGTCCTCTTATGGTGGTGGCAGGAGACCATGCCAATAATGACATGGCAGGCGACGAGGATGACTCATGGAAGAGCATATTAGAAGCCGAAGGTTATGAGGTGGAGACAGTATTATCCGGCATGGGTGAGATAAAAGAGATCCGGGATATCTATGTGGATCACGTAAAGGAGATAGAAAAGTAATGAAAAAGCTTTTTTATGGTATCTTGACTGCGGCTTTGATCACAGGGATATTTGCGGGCTGCAGCGGGAAAAAGGCTGAAAACTCCGGTGTGACAGAGGAGGTTACGAATCAGGTGGCGGATGCCTCTGAAATGACAGAGGTGGAGGAAGTGGCAGATGATGACATGACTCCCGTAAAAGCCTCAGAGCTTAATGAGGGTACCTATGAGGTGACCATGAGATCCTCTTCATCCATGTTTAAGGTGGATCATGCCGAGCTTTCTGTTTCAAAGGATGCTCTTAGTGTAAAGCTTTTTATGAAAAGCCAGGCATACAGCTATATGTATGAGGGGACTGCAAAAGAGGCAGCAGAGGCTGATGTCCATATTCCTTTGGAGAGTGAGGGTGATGGGGGAAGCTTTACCCTTAATATAGATGCTTTGGATGCGCCGGTGGAGGCGGCGGCTTTTTCCGTAAGAAAGCAGAAATGGTATGACAGAACACTTTTATTTGAGTCATCATCCCTGCCTGCAGAGGCGTTTCGTGAAAAGAAAATGGTGGAGGTCAAGGACCTGGGGCTTTCGGATGGAGAGTACACCTGTGAGGTAAAATTAAGCGGTGGCTCCGGCAAGGCGAAGCTTACCTCCCCCTGTAAGATCAAAATAGAAGGTGACAAGTGCACCGCCACCATAGAGTGGAGCAGTGACAAATATGACTATATGATGGTGGGGGATGAACGATACGAGCCCATAAACAGTGAGGGAAATTCCGTCTTTGAGATACCGGTGACGGGCTTCGACTATGCCATGCCGGTGCAGGCGGACACCACCGCCATGAGTCAGCCCTACCTTATCGACTATACGATTTTCTTTGATTCATCAACCATTGTGGGAGGAGAGGCAGATCTTTCCTATGCCACAGGGTTTTCGGTGGATCGCCGGGATGGAGGAGATGCCCTTATTACCATTGGGGATGATAAGTATCTGCTTACTGATAAAGAGGTGACCGGGGAGGATGTCACCGTAATAAAAAAGCCGGTGGACAATATCTACCTGGCTTCCTCCTCAGCCATGGATCTTTTTTTGCAGGGGAATGCATTGTCGGAGGTCAAAATGACCTCCACCCGAGAGGCTGACTGGACCATACCGGAAATAAGAGAAGCCATGGACCGGGGGGATCTGCTCTTTGTGGGGAAGTACAATGCTCCCGACTATGAGACCCTGGTGGAAAAGGGCTGTGATCTGGTCATAGAAAACACCATGATCTATCACGATCCAAAAACAAAGGAGCAGCTTGAAAGGCTGGGGATCCCGGTGATAGTGGAGACCTCAAGCTACGAAGAACACGTACTTGGCAGGATGGAGTGGATCAAGCTTTACGGACTTCTGACGGGACATGAAAATGAAGCGGAGGATTTTTTCCTTGATGCAAAAAAGAGAATAGAAAATCTGGAGGCCCGGGAGTATGAATCTAAGAAGGTGGCCTTTTTTTATATCACTTCTTCGGGGTATATAAACGTGAGAAAAAAGGGGGATTATATCACCGAGCTGATTGAAATGGCAGGGGGAGAATATGCCCTGTCCAAATTGAAGGAGGATGGTGAGAAAAATGCCCTTTCAACCATGAATATTGATGTGGAGACCTTTGTGGATCAGGCAGGGGATGCTGATGTGCTTATCTATAATTCCACTGTGGCAGGCTCCCCGGAGTCCTTGGAGGAGCTGATAAAGGAGGGGGATTTTCTCCGGGATTTTAAGGCTGTAAAAAACCACCAGGTCTGGTATACGGGAGCCAATATGTTTCAGATGACAGGCTCCCTGCCTTTGGTGGCAGAGGAACTGGCAAAGGTTATAAGTGGAGATGATGATGAAGGATTGTCATTTTTTTCAAAGCTTAAATAGAAAAAGAAAAGCTGCGGTCTTTGTCATGCTGATCCTTTTGGTGGTCATGCTTATGATGGCAGGGCTTTTTTTGGGAAGTGTGGGAGTAGAAGCAGAGGATATAATCCGTATGCTCTTTGGAGGAGATGCCGGGCAAAAGTCCCGGACGATCATTTTTACCATCAGACTTCCCCGGGTCATTGCGGCAGCGGTTTCGGGAGGCGCCCTTGCACTGGCTGGATTTTTGCTTCAGACCTATTTTAACAATCCCATAGCGGGTCCCTTTGTGCTGGGGATATCCTCCGGGGCAAAGCTTGCAGTGGCAATGGTGATGATAGTTTCCTTTTCCGGGGGAGTGGCACTTACATCCTTTTCTTTGATCCTGGCGGCTTTTCTGGGAGCTCTCGGTACGGTGGGATTCATACTTTTGATATCAGAAAGATCCAGAAGCGGAGCGGTACTTATAGTATGCGGCGTGATGATCGGATATATCTGTTCTGCCATTACGGACATAGCGGTGACCTTTGCTGATGACTCGGATATCATAAATCTCCATAACTGGTCCCGGGGGAGCTTATCCGGCATCAGCATGGAAAATGTGGCAGTAATGGTTCCCCTCATCCTTGTGGCTTTTGCCTTAAGCTTTTTGGAGTCAAAAAATTTGGGCGCCTATCAGCAGGGGGAGGCATTCGCAAAAAGTGTGGGGGTGGATGTGCGTAGATTTTCCGTAGCCATTATCCTGCTTGCCAGTATACTTTCGGCAGTGGTCACAGCCTTTGCGGGACCCATCTCTTTTTTAGGGGTGGCAGTGCCCCACATAATGAGAAAGCTGATGGGAACCCTAAAGCCCATATATATGATACCGGCATGTTTTTTGGGGGGAGCCTGTTTTTGCCTTTTAAGCGATATCATAGCAAGGACTCTGATGTCACCTGCCGAGATATCCATAAGTACGGTAACAGCCGTGTTTGGTGCACCGGTGGTCATTTTCCTGATGATCCAAAACACTGCAAAAAGGAGGGGTTATGGAAGCTGAGAAAAATATTATGACCGCTAAGGATCTTGCAGTGGGATATGATAGGGGGCCTGTTGCAAAGGGTATTGATCTGGATATAAAAGCAGGTAAGATCACAGTTTTAATAGGACCAAACGGTGCAG
>CAMOZG010000067.1 GCA_946630825.1 uncultured Lachnospiraceae bacterium | reverse complement strand
TACGGCATAGAGATGATAAATATTCCCATGACTGAGGATGGTCCTGACATGGATATGGTGGAAAAGCTGGTGTCATCTGACGACTCCGTTAAGGGTATATGGTGTGTGCCTAAATTTTCCAATCCCCAGGGGATAGTGTATTCCGACAAGACTGTTAAAAGATTTGCGGCATTAAAGCCTGCGGCAGAGGATTTCAGGATTTTCTGGGATAATGCCTACTGCGTCCACTATCTCTATGATGAGATCAAGATACCGAACATAATTGAGGAGTGTGAAAAGGCAGGAAATCCGGATATTGTTTTTGAATTCTGCTCCACCAGTAAGATCAGCTTTGCGGGAGCCGGAATATCGGGTATGGCTGCTTCCGAGGCAAACCTTAAGGATGCTTTAGCAACCATGACGGTTCAGACCATTGGACATGACAAAATAAACCAGCTTCGGCATGCTATATTTTTTGAAAACGGGAAAAAGATCCCTGCACATATGAAAAAGCATGCTGAGATCCTGCGTCCCAGATTTGAGATGGTGCTTAAGACCTTGGAGAGAGATCTGGGCGGTCGTGATGCCGGTACATGGCTCAAGCCTCAGGGTGGGTATTTTATTACCTTTACATCTCTGCCGGGATGTGCAAAAAATATAGTTGCCATGTGTAAAAATGCCGGGGTGGTGCTGACGGGAGCAGGAGCACCCTTCCCCTATGGCAAGGATCCCGAGGACTCCACCATCCGCATAGCTCCTACCTATCCAAGCCGTGAGGAGCTTGAGCTGGCGGCTGATATTTTCACCATCTGTGCAAGACTTGCTGCAGTGGACAAGTATTTAGAGAACGTAAAATAAATAGTGCCTTTTTGGAGGAATATTCTATGTCAAGAAAATACAAGGTTGGCTTTATAGGATGCGGTAATATGGGCTCCGCCATGATCAAGGGGATCATAGCCTCGGGGCAGGTAGCTGCCTCAGAGGTGGGAGCATCAGAAAAATTTGAAGAGTCCAGAAAAAAAGTGGCAGCTCTTGGGGTTGATGCTTTAGATGATAACGAGGCGGTAGTCAGGGACAGTGATGTGATCTTTGTGGTGGTAAAACCCTATCAGCTTGATGAGGTGCTGCCGCAGATCAGAGACAACTTGTCTGCGGATCAGATACTTGTATATGTAGCGGCGGGCAGATCCGTAAGTTCCGTGGAGCAGGCATGTATGTCCATGGATGTGGCAGGAAGGATAAAGGTGGTAAGATGTATGCCAAATACACCTGCTCTCGTGGGAGAGGGCATGACAGCCATAGCCGTAAATGCCAATATGACAGAGGAGGACACAAAGCTTATTCTTTCATATATGGGAATGTTTGGAAAGGCAAAGTGTGTATCCGAGGATATGATGGATGTGGTGACCGGTCTTTCCGGGTCTTCACCGGCATTTGTATATATGATGATCGAAGCCATGGCAGATGCAGCCGTGGCAGAGGGCATGACCAGGGATCAGGCATATGAGTTTGCAGCACAGACAGTCCGGGGAGCAGCCACCATGGTGCTGGAAACCGGACAGCATCCGGGAGCGCTGAAGGATGCAGTTACATCTCCTGCGGGTACCACCATAGAGGGTGTGCTGGCGCTGGAGGAGGCAGGCTTCAGACAGGCAATGATCTCTGCAGTTTTAGCCGCCACGGAAAGATCCAGGGAGATGTCCTGATCTTTGATCCTAAAAGCTTACAATAATGCAATAAAAGAAGCCTTAAAAGAGGCTTCTTTTTGTATTTTTATTATCTTGTAATAAAAAATAAATGTGGTAAAATCTTTGGGTTGTGAATTTTTTGCAGCTTATCTGAAGGTCAATAGAATTTGTAAAAAATAAGGAGCAGGTAAAAGCATGCTTACAAAAAGAGAAGATATAAGAAACATAGCCATTATAGCCCATGTAGATCACGGCAAGACCACTTTGGTGGATGAAATGCTTAAGCAAAGCGGAGTATTTCGGGAAAACCAGGAAGTGCAGGAACGTGTTATGGATTCCAACGACATAGAGCGTGAGAGAGGAATAACCATTTTATCCAAGAACACTGCGGTTTACTATAAGAATGTGAAGATCAATATCATAGACACCCCCGGACACGCAGACTTTGGCGGAGAGGTGGAGCGCGTACTCAAAATGGTGGATGGAGTGGTGCTTTTGGTGGATGCTTTTGAGGGTGTTATGCCCCAGACCAGATTTGTGCTTAAAAAGGCAATGGAGTTAAAGCTTCCGGTCATTACCTGCCTTAACAAAATAGACAGACCCGAAGCCAGACCGGAGGAGGTTATAGATGAGGTATTAGAGCTTTTGATGGATCTGGATGCTTCGGATGAACAGCTTGACTGCCCCTTCCTTTTTGCATCTGCAAAGGACGGATTCTGTGTCAGGGATCTGTCTGAGGAGAACAGGGATATGAGCCCTCTTTTTGAGACCATCATAGATTACATACCTGCTCCCGAGGGCGATCCTGATGCCAATACCCAGGTTTTGATCTCAACCATAGATTATAATGAATACGTGGGCAGGATCGGAATAGGAAAGGTGGATAACGGATCATTGAAGCTCAATCAGGAAGCTGTGGTGGTAAATCATCACGACCCCGATAAGCAGACAAAGGTCCGTATCAGCAAGTTATATGAGTTTGACGGATTGGACAAGGTGGATGTGACCGAGGCAAAGATCGGTGCCATAGTTGCCATATCGGGTATTGCGGATATACATATAGGTGATACCATCTGCGGCCTTGAAGGAGAGCCGGTGGCAATACCTTTCCAAAAGATCTCGGAACCTACCATATCCATGAATTTTATGGTAAATGATTCACCCTTTGCAGGTCAGGAGGGTAAGTACGTTACATCACGTCATATCCGGGATCGGCTTATGAGGGAACTTAATACCGACGTGTCCTTAAGAGTCGAGGATACAGACAGCCCCGAGTGCCTTAAGGTTTCAGGCAGGGGTGAGCTTCATCTTTCAGTGCTTATTGAAAATATGCGCAGGGAGGGATATGAGTTTGCCGTAAGTAAGGCAGAGGTGCTCTACAAACAGGACGAGAATGGGAAAAAGCTTGAGCCTATAGAAAGAGCATATATTGACGTGCCGGAGGAATATACCGGTGTGGTTATAGAAAAACTGTCCCAGCGTAAGGGTGAACTTGTGAACATGTCGCCCATAACCGGAGGATATACCAGAATAGAGTTTTTGATCCCTTCCCGTGGACTTATAGGTTACAGGGGAGACTTTTTGACTGACACCAGAGGAAACGGTATCATCAACACTATTTTTGAGGGATATGAGCCCTACAAGGGAGATATAGCCTACAGAAGTACAGGCTCTCTGATAGCCTTTGAGACAGGGGAATCTGTGACCTACGGACTATTCTCTGCACAGGACAGGGGAACCCTGTTTATAGGACCCGGCGAAAGAGTCTATGCCGGAATGGTTATAGGACAGTGTTCGAGGAATGAGGATATAGAGCTTAATGTATGTAAGAAAAAGCACCTGACCAATACCCGGTCATCCTCGGCAGATGAAGCTTTGACTCTTACACCTCCCAGGGTCTTGAGCTTAGAGCAGGCTCTTGATTTTATAGAGACGGATGAGCTTCTTGAGGTGACACCGGAATCCTTGAGGATAAGAAAGCGGATCTTAGATCCCACCCTGAGAAAGAGGGCGAATTTTAACAGAAACAACAATGGTTGAGGATATAGGATGGCGGTGGGGCTTGATTGCCATATTTGTAAATATTTGGTATAATTATCAGAAGTTTTTTAAACCGGAGGGAGAAAATGGAACAGGGAATAGTACAGGTATACTACGGTGAGGGCAAGGGTAAGACCTCAGCGGCTCTTGGGAATGCGATCCGCCGTGCCAGTGCCGGTGCAGGGGTGTATCTGATCACTTTTTTAAAAGGTCAGCTTAACTCCGATTTTTTATCCAGACTGGAGCCGGAGGTCAAGTGCTTTAGATTTGAGAGATCTTACTGCGCATACAGCGAGCTGAACGACGAAGAAAAGACAGAAGAAAGAGCCAATATAGTAAACGGACTTAATTTTGCAAAGAAAGCCCTTTCCACAGGGGAGTGTGATATACTTATCCTGGATGAGATATTGGGAGCCATAGTTGAGGGTGTCGTGGCAGAGGAGGACGTGGTGGATATAATCAAGACCAGGTCTCCGCTGACTACCGTTATTCTCACAGGCAGGGTGTTGCCGGATGCCATTAGGGAGGCGGCTGATCAGGTCCTTAACATAGTACCTGAAAAGGAACCGGAAGCGCCGCCGGTATAGCAGTATCCGGGCTTTTGTATGATTGTATGATTTAAGGAGGTGTCATATGCCTATATTCAGGGGGGCAGGTGTTGCGATAGTCACACCTATGAAAGAAAATCTTGATGTGGATTTCGATAAGCTTGAAGAGATCATTAATTTTCAGATAGACGGGGGTACTGATGCTATTATCATAGCCGGTACGACCGGAGAGAGCGCCACACTTACCATGGAGGAGCACAGGGCAGTTATAAAGGCTGCTGTGGAATTTACTCATGGCCGGGTGCCTGTGGTGGCAGGAACGGGATCCAATTCCACCAGGACAGCGATCCGGCATACCCATGAGGCAGAAGAAGATGGGGCTGATGCCCTCCTTGTAGTTTCGCCTTATTATAACAAGGCTACCCAGAAGGGGCTGATCAAGCATTACAGCATGATAGCTGATGAGACAAAGCTTCCCATCATTTTGTATAATGTGCCCAGCCGTACAGGTACCAATATTCTGCCGGAGACTGTGGCGGAGCTGGTGCGTACAAAGAAAAATATAGTAGGGCTTAAGGAAGCTACCGGAAATATGGCTCAGGCATCCAAGACCATGAATCTTTGTGATGGAAATCTGGAGCTGTATTCAGGAGAGGATGGACTGGTGGTGCCGCTTTTATCCATAGGAGGCATAGGAGTCATATCCGTGATCAGTAATATTGCACCTACCCAGACCCATGACATGGTTATGAAGTTTTTGGATGGTGATATAAAGGGCGCGGCTGCCATGCAGTTTAAATCATTAAGGCTTGTGGATGCGCTGTTTTCAGAGGTTAATCCCATTCCTGTAAAGCATGCCATGAAGCTTTTGGGTAAGGATGTGGGACCTCTCAGACCCCCTCTTTGTGAGATGGAGCCGGAGCATTTAAAGGAGCTGGAGGCAGCTATGAAAGAGTTTGGTCTGATATAGGAGGCGGATATGCATTTGTGCCAGAATATCAAAAATGAAGGTTTCGGAGGCAGGACCCGTGTGCTGCTTCACGGCTGTAATGGTCATATGGGTCGTACAGTCAACGATATCGTAGGCGGTGAGGAAAGCATGGAGATCGTAGCCGGGATAGATCCGTATACCGGTGTGGACAACGTGTATCCGGTATTCTCATCCATAGATGAATGTGATGTTGAGGCTGATGTTGTTATAGATTTTTCCGGAGCCGCTGCAGTTGATTCCCTGTTGAACTACTGCGAGGCAAAGGGGCTTCCCCTGGTGCTTTGTTCTACAGGGCTTTCTGAAGAACAGCTTGCCAGAGTAGATGAGGTTTCAAAGAAAGCAGCGATACTCAGATCCGGCAATATGTCACTGGGTATAAATACTCTTTTGGATGTGTTGGAGAGGGTGTCTCCCATATTTGCAGAAGCAGGATTTGACATTGAAATAGTAGAGAAGCATCATAACAGGAAGCTTGATGCTCCCAGCGGTACGGCGCTTATGATGGCTGATTCAGTAAATAAAGCCTCCGGTGGCGACTATGATTATGTATATGACAGACATGGGCGTTCGGAAAAAAGACCCAAAAAAGAGATCGGGATATCTGCAGTAAGGGGAGGTACGATAGTCGGGGATCACGACGTGATATTTGCCGGAGAGGATGAGGTGGTTACATTTTCCCACCGGGCTTACTCCAGGGCGGTTTTCGCCAAGGGTGCCGTGGAAGGAGCCAAGTTCCTGGCCTTTAAGGAGAATGGACTGTATGATATGCGGGACGTGATCGCCGCAAAATAAATATGGTAAAAAGCTAAGGACATGCTGTAGCTTTACAGCATGTCCTTTTCTTTTGCTTCCTCTAATTTTTTTCTAAGCTTCTTTCTACGGGCTTCCCTGTGATCCAGAAATTCCTTCCATATCTCGGGATGGAAGAGGATAATGATGGGGAAAAGTTCCAATCTGCCTGCTAACATATCGATCATCAAAACGATCTTTGACAGCGAGGAGAATTTGTCGAAGTTCTCTGTGGGACCGACTTCCGCAAGACCGGGACCTATGTTGTTGAAGGTGGCAACGACGGCTGTGAAGTTGGTCTGCATATCTAAATTATCCACAGATACCAAAAGCACCGAGCATACAAATATCAGAATATATACATTCAAAAATACGTTGGTGGATCTTAAAACATCATGTTCCAAGGCCTTTTTGTCAATGGTGATCTGCTTTACACTTTTAGGATGGATATAGGAATTCGCCTCCTTGAAAAAAGCCTTGAAGAAGATTATAAAACGTGACACCTTGATGCCGCCGCCGGTACTTCCTGCGCAGGCTCCCAAAAACATGAGGATCACCAGGATGGTCTTTGAAAATGAGGGCCACTGGTCAAAATTGTCAGTAGAAAACCCTGTGGTGGTTATTATGGAGCCCACCTGAAAGGCACTTTTGGTAAGGGCGTCAAAAAAGCCGGAGCACTGCTTTAGGATATTTAGGGTTATGGCGCCTGTTGCCACCAGGATCACCGCAAAGTATGTGCGCACCTCCTCCATGGCAAAAGCTTTTTTTATCTCTTTCATGAGGATGTAGTAGAATGCGTTGAAGTTGACGCCGAACAGGATCATGAAGATGGTGACTATCCACTGTATCAGTACGGAATAGCATCCGATACTGGCATTTTTTATACCATATCCACCTGTGCCTGCGGTGCCGAAGGCGGTACAGACGGCATCAAATATGGGCATACGGGCGAAAGCCAGGATGGCAAATTCCAGCAAGGTCATGCTGATGTAAATGGTATAAAGTATGCCGGCGGTGGTTTTCATCTTGGGAGCCAGTTTTCCTACAGAGGGACCGGGGCTTTCTGCACGCATCAGGTTGATGCTGCCTCCGCCGCTCATGGGTATGATGGCAAGTAAAAAGACCAGCACTCCCATGCCGCCGATCCAATGGGTAAAGCTGCGCCATAAAAGGGAGCAGTGGGACAGCGCCTCCACATCATGCAAGATGGAAGCTCCCGTGGTGGTAAAGCCTGAGATGGTTTCAAAAAGTGCGTTTATGTAGTTGGGGATCTCTCCTGTCAGCACAAAGGGAATGGCGCCGAAAAGTGAAAGGACTATCCAGCTTGTGGCGGTGGAGATGCAGCCCTCCTTAAGATAAAAGACGTGATCCTGGGGCTTTACAATGGTAAGCAAAGATCCCGTGACCAGGCAGGCGAGAGCCACTATCAGGTAGCTAAAGCCTTCCTTCTCGTGATAGAAAAGAGAGGTCAAAAAGGGTGCCATTAACAAAAGCGCCTCTATTTTTATTACGGAACCAATGACGTATCTGATAATACCTCTGTTCATGAATGATCACCCCTATTTTAGAATATCCGAAATGTCATTAAATCCGGTGTGAGTGGTAACGATAAGCACCGTATCCCCCACCTCTATGGTATCGCTTCCTGTGGGAAAGATTATCTCCCCGTGCCGGCTTATGAAGGGTATCATGAGGTGATCCTTGAGGGATAACTGTGAGATGGGTGTCCCGGTGACCTCGGATGCGTGATCTACCCTGAATTCAATTGCCTCGGCACGATCCTCATACATATGGTAGAGGGTCTCTATGTTGGAGTCCAAAGAGGCGCGTTTTGCTCTGGCATATGCGATAATGGCTTCTGAGGTAATAAGTCTGGGAAATACCACAGAGCCCAGATCCAGATGGCTTATTACATTTAAGAATGAAAAACGGTTGACCTTTGTTATGACCTTGGAGTTGGAAACCTCCTTGGCATGAAGGGTCAAAAGGATGTTTTCTTCATCAATGCCTGTAAGGGGAACAAAGGAGTCCACAGACTCTATGCCCTCTTCCTTTAAGAGCTCGGAGTCTGTGCCGTCGCCGTTTATAATAACAGCCTCCGGCAAAAGCAGGCTTAATTCCTCGCATCTTTTTTTATCCCATTCGATAACCTTTACATGGATCCCTGCGCCTATAAGCTGACGTCCCAGGTAGTAAGTGGCTTTTCCGCCGCCTACGATCATGCAGTCACGAACCTGGTGAGTCTCTATTCCTAAGGCTTTGAAGCATTGGCGGCCGGTTTTTCTGGGTGCCACAAAGGACACTATATCCTCGGCACGGAACAAAAAGCTTCCGTTGGGGATGATCACCTCGTTAAAGCGCTCTACGGCTGTAAAAAGCATCTTCTGTTTGGAGTTTTTTGATATCTCCATAACAGATTTACCCACGATCTGGGGATCCTCGGGGACCTTGAACTTAATAAGCTCTGCCTCGCCATTGGCAAATGGAGTTACTTCCAAGGCTGAGGGCAGATAAAGTATCCTAGCTATCTCCATGGCTGCCTCATACTCGGGGTTGATTATCATGGCAAGCCCCAGCTTTTCCCGGAGATAGTTGATCTCACCGCTGTAATCAGGGGTACGGACACGGGCTATGGCGGCGCAGTCTGAAACCTGCTTTGCTATGGTACAGCAGAGCAGATTAAGCTCATCAGATTCGGTGACAGCTATGAGAAGATCGGTCTCGTCGATACCGGCTTCCTTTTGTACACTGTAGCTGGCACCATTGCCAACCACTCCCATCACGTCATACATATTTGTGATCTCGCCGATCCGGTCCGCTTTTTTGTCTATAATAGTCAGATCGTTGCCCTCATGGGAGAGCTGCTCCACCAAGGTGATGCCAACCTTTCCGCATCCTACGATAATGATCTTAAGGGGTGCCTTCGGTGGTGTATATAAATGCTTTGTTTTTAATCCAAACATTACTACTCCTTTTATGATGGAAAAGAAAATATCCTTTTACCACACAAACAAAAACCGCCTGACTGATTCATGCCAGGCGGATATATTATATCACTTTATAGAAAAAATTAAAGAGCTGTGTCAATTCTTCTGTAAATCTTTTGTGTGTTTTTTTCAAGATCGTCCAAGAATTCGGATTCTCCGAGTTTTTCTCCGTAAGTAGACAGCTTTATGGTATCCACGGCTGAAGCGGAAACCTGCATGTATCCTTTTTTGTCAAAGGTAACGCCCAGCTCATCTAACTCCTCCGAATACTTGGAGGCAATGCTTTTCATCTTTTTTGAAAGTCTTTTGATGTCGGAACTTGAGGAGGTGCTGCTGGATTCCAGGGTGTAGTTATATGTATCGGCAAAGGCTTTAAGTGTGCTGTAAAATTTGCTTTTTCCCAAAACCGAGTCGGTGTCCTTTGAGGAAACCTTTTTTGCATCTTCGTATTTGTAATTTCTAAGGCCTCTGATGGCCTTTTTTAAGGCAGAGGAATCAGCCTCTGAAAGACTGGCTTCAGAAGCTTCCGATCTGTTAGTCTGCTTGGAGAGAGACTGATTGCTTTTGTAGTTGTTTCTCAAATACCAGCTATTGGTAACGGTAAAGCTGCTCATGACAGACACCTCTTTTGGGACGCAAATACTTCCAATTTAAACTTATATCGGCATATTATTCCGGAATATAAGCCCTATATGGAAAAATTATGGTTTTTTTACTGAATAATTTGTGATAACATACCTTAGTATAGCATTTTATCACAGTCGGGAAGAATACCCCGTCCTTCTAGGGCGAGGTTATAACAAATCTTTCACGGTCGGGGTTTCATTCCCCGACTGTGATAAAGCCTCCGGCGGGATGCGCACAGATTTGCAGAGGAAGGCCGCTAAAGCGGCCGCAAATCTGGCGCCAAGTCCGCTGGGGGCGGACTTGAATTTCGTTGAAACGCGCACTAAAGACATTGTTTGTACAGGAGGCTTTTTTATATGGATCGGGAAAAGGTTATAGTTATAGATTTCGGCGGTCAGTATAATCAACTGGTGGCACGCCGGGTGCGGGAGTGCAATGTGTATTGCGAGATATACTCCTACAGGACTCCCCTTGATGAGATAAAAGCCATGAAACCTGCGGGCATAATACTTACAGGAGGACCGAACTCTGTATATGAAGAGGGGGCGGCAACCTGCAGCAGGGAGCTTTTTGAACTTGGAGTGCCGGTGTTGGGACTTTGCTACGGAGCGCAGCTTATGATGCATGTGCTGGGGGGAGAAGTAAAACGGGCTGATGACCGGGAATATGGAAAGACAAAAACCTATTATGATGTTTCTTCGCTGCTTTTTAAGGGGATAGGCGGGGCTGATGCCCAAAATGCCGGAGATGGCATGGAGCCGTCAATGACGGTGTGGATGAGCCACTTTGATTATATAAGCAGGATGGCGGAGGGCTTTGTGGCTGTGGCTCATACCGATAACTGTCCTGTGGCAGCCTGTGAGAACCGGTCTGCCGGTCTCTATGCCATACAGTTTCATCCTGAGGTATTGCATACTGAATACGGAAAAGAGATACTTTATAACTTTGTCCGGGGGATCTGCAATTGTGCGGGTACATGGAGAATGGACAGCTTTGTGGAGACACAGATAAAGGCTATCCGGGAAAAAGTAGGAGACGGGAAGGTGCTGTGCGCCCTCTCCGGCGGTGTGGACTCCTCGGTGGCGGCAGTGCTTTTGTCAAAGGCTATCGGAAAACAACTGACCTGCGTATTTGTAGATCACGGGCTGCTCAGAAAAAATGAGGGTGATGAGGTTGAGGCCGTATTTGGACCGGAGGGACCCTATGAACTTAATTTTATCCGTGTAAATGCGGCTTCCAGATATTACGAGAAGCTTTCCGGGGTGACTGAACCGGAAAAGAAGAGAAAGATAATTGGTGAGGAGTTTATCCGGGTTTTTGAAGAGGAAGCTAAAAAAATCGGTGCAGTGGATTATCTGGTGCAGGGAACGATCTATCCTGATGTGGTGGAGTCGGGACTTGGCGGTGAATCGGCGGTGATCAAGTCCCACCACAATGTGGGCGGATTGCCGGAGCATGTGGATTTTAAAGAGATCATAGAGCCCCTCCGGGATCTTTTCAAGGATGAGGTGAGACGGGCAGGTTTGGAGCTGGGTATACCGGAGTATCTTGTGTTCCGTCAGCCTTTCCCCGGACCGGGACTTGGCATCAGGATAATAGGTGACATAACCGGGGAAAAGGTGCGGATAGTGCAGGATGCTGATGCCATATATCGTGAGGAGATCGCCAAAGCGGCAGAGGAATGGAAAAAGTCTGCCGGTATCGCCGGAGCCGAAGGACTGGCGCCTGAGGCAACTCCCCAGCAGAGATATGAATACTATCAGGGGCAGAACCCGGAGTGGATGCCGGATCAGTATTTTGCAGCCCTTTCCAATATGCGCTCTGTAGGTGTCATGGGCGACGAGCGCACCTATGACTATGCGGTGGTACTTCGTGCCGTCCGCACGGTGGATTTCATGACGGCGGAGGCGTGTGACATACCCTGGGAAGTCCTGCAAAAGGTCATGTCCCGCATCATAAATGAAGTCCGCGGAGTAAACCGTGTCATATACGACCTGACCAGCAAACCACCTGGGACGATTGAGATGGAGTGA
>CAMOZG010000066.1 GCA_946630825.1 uncultured Lachnospiraceae bacterium | reverse complement strand
CAATATTTGTATTTTTCCTGCTTATAGCTCCTGACAGCGGAGCCTGCAGGGTGATAGCCGCCCTTGTATTTGTGGCAGCTTCCCTTACGGATACCGCAGACGGATATATTGCCAGAAAATACGATATGATCACCAACTTCGGTAAATTCATGGATCCTTTAGCGGACAAGCTTTTAGTATGCTCAGCCATGATCTGTCTGGTGTCACTGGAGCAGCTTCCTGCCTGGATATGTATAGTGATAATTGCCAGGGAGTTTATCATCTCAGGATTCAGACTTGTGGCAAGCGACAACGGCGTGGTCATAGCAGCAAGCTACTGGGGCAAGTTTAAGACAGTGTTCCAGATGCTTATGGTGATATTCATGGTGGCAGATTTTTCTCCCAACTGGTGGCAGGTGCTTTCACAGGTATTTATGTGGGTGGCACTGGTGCTTACCATAGCTTCTCTGGTGGATTACATCATTAAGAACATAGATGTACTAAAGACCAACTGATTTTGGGAGATAGATTATGCGCGTTATAGCCGGAAGTGCCAGAAGCATTCCACTTTTGACCCCGGAGGGTGATATAGCCCGGCCCACCACCGACAGGATAAAGGAAACTTTATTTAACATCATTATGGATGAGGTAGGTGGCGCAAGGTTCTTGGATCTGTTTGCAGGCAGCGGACAGATCGGTATTGAAGCCATAAGCCGGGGAGCTGAGTTTGCCCTCTTTGTGGAAAAAAACAAAAAGATCTGCGAGCTCATAAGTAAGAACCTAAAAAAGACAGGCTTTACGGACAGGGCTGCCATAAAAAGAGGAGATGTGATATCAGCCATCCCTGTATTGAGTGAATACGGCGACTTTGATCTGATCTATATGGATCCCCCCTATGACAGCAATGTGGAAGAGGATGTGCTAAAAAAGATCTCCGAAAATGATCTTTTGGCTGATGATGGCATGGTAATAATCGAGGCAAGTCTGAACCGCATGATCGATCCTTTAGATACCGGCTTTGAGATAGTCAGGGTCAAGGAATACAAGACTAACAAGCATATATTTATGAGGAAGAAATGAAAAGAGCTATTTATCCCGGAAGCTTTGATCCGGTGACTTTTGGACATATGGATATAATCAGACGTTCTGCCGGAATGTTTGATGAGATAATAGTAGGCGTACTCAACAACAGTCAAAAAAACTCATTGTTTAATGCGGATGTTCGTGTTACTATATTAGAGGGTCTGCTTAAGGAATTTGACAATGTTTATGTTGAGGCTTTTGACGGACTTCTTGTTGATTTTGCCAAGAAAAAAGACGCCAATATAATCGTCAGGGGACTTAGGGCTGTTACTGATTTTGAGTATGAACTTCAGATCGCCCAGACCAACAGAGTGGAGTATCCGAAGCTTGATACGGTGTTTTTGGTTACCGACCTTAATTATTCCTATTTAAGCTCCTCCATAGTAAAGGAGTTTGCAAGCTTCGGAGGAGATATATCCAAATTTGTACCGGAATCGATCATTCCCATGATCGAAGATGCATATACATATAGTAAACGCATTAAATAAATTCGTTTCCTATAATAAAATAGTTTCAAAGGAGAGAATGATCACATGGCAAGTGCTATTGAAGACATCATAGATGAGTTAGAGGAGTATATCGACAACTGCAAGCCGGCAGCTTTTTCCAGCACCAAGATCGTCGTTAATCGTGATGATATAGACGGTCTGCTTGAAGAACTCAGAGCAAAGACACCGGAGGAGATCCGCCGCTATCAAAAGATCATCAGCAACAAGGAGGCAATTTTGGCAGATGCCAGAGCCAAGGCTGAATCAGTAATAGCAGAGGCTCAGATCACCAAAAATGAACTGGTGTCAGAACATCAGATAATGCAGGATGCCTATGCACATGCCAATGAGGTGGTGATGATAGCCTCCAAGCAGGCTCAGGAGATACTGGACAGAGCCACCACAGAGGCCAATGATATCAGAGTCTCCGCCATTGCTTATACGGATGAGCTTCTTAAGAGTGTACAGGATGTGGTAAAGGCTTCCATAGATACCACCAGAGCAAGAAACGAAACATTTTTAAATACCATGCAGGGTTATTTGGATGTGGTGGTCAGCAACCGGGCAGAGCTTCATCCTGAGACACAGGCTGCCCAGCCTGCAAAAGAAAGTGCTCCAAAGGAGTCTGCCGCAAAGGATAATGCTCCAAAGGAAAATGCAGTAAAGCCTGCAGAGGATAAACCGGCAGAAAATGAGGCTTCAAAAAAGCCTGCTGAGACTGTAGCATCTGCTGACAAGAATAAGGCACCTGCCCAGGCTGCCAAGCCCTCGGATGTAAACAGATCCCAGGTGAAAGCCACACCGGAGGGACAGGAAGTGCTTAATATTCCTGACGAGTTCTTCAAAAAAGACTAAGGGATCATGAGAGAGATCACTGTAAGTGCAGGTGATGAGGGACAGCAGCTTATCAGATATCTAAACCACCTGCTTCCAAATGCAGGGAACGGTTTTTTATTTAAGATGCTTCGCAAGAAAAACATCCTTCTTAACGGCAAAAAAGCCACCGGCAAGGAACGCATAGTGCGGGATGACCTTATCAGGATATATTTTTCCGAGGAGACCTATCTTAAATTTCATGGAAGTGTATCGGAGAGTGAGACTTTTAGTCATGAAATCACCGTGCTCTATGAGGATGATGATATAATTGCGGTGGACAAGCCTGCGGGTATGCTCTCCCAGAGGGATAAGAGCAATGAGCCCTCTGTCAATGATTACATATTGTCCTATCTTAAGGGATCCGGAGCTTCGTCTTTAGATCAAAATATGACCTTCAAGCCCTCTATAGCCAACAGACTTGACCGCAATACCAGCGGCATAATTTTAGCAGGAAAGACCTATAAGGGGCAGGAGAAGCTGTCAAGGTGGCTTCGACAAAGGGATGTAGAAAAGTATTATGTGTGCCTCTGTCAGGGCACCATAAAAGAAAAGCGGACACTTACGGGATATTTAAAAAAGGATCCTAAGACCAATACGGTCCGGGTGAGCAAAGAGGAGATACCGGGATCCAAATACATTGAGACCAGGATTTCTCCCATAGCATTTTCTGACAGTGTGACCCTCCTTAAGGTGAGACTTATGACAGGTCGTCCCCATCAGATCCGTGCCCATCTTAAGAGCATTGGACATTCGCTTTTGGGAGATCCTAAGTATTCGGATATCGCAAGCTATAACCTATACAAAGAAAAATATGGGATAAAGCATCAGCTTTTGCATGCGGCAGAGATAGTTTTGCCTGAAACCGGAAGGATAATCTCGCCCATACCCCGGATCTTTACGGAGATAGCAAAAAAGGAGGGAATCCATGGCGACCTGGAGATCCAGGGGACTTAGGGGGTCCACCTTAGAGGAATTTATAAATCATACCAATGAGATATACAGGGAAAATGAGCTGGCTCTCATACAAAAGATCCCTACTCCCATTACACCCATCAATATTGATAAGGCGACCAGGCATATTACCTTAGCCTATTTCGACCAGAAGAGCACCGTGGACTATATGGGAGTGGTACAGGGAGTGCCTGTCTGCTTTGACGCAAAGGAATGCAGTACAGACACATTTCCGCTGTCCAATATCCATCTTCATCAGTTGGATTTCATGGCAGGATGGCAGCGGCAGGAGGGGATAGCTTTTTTTCTTTTGTACTTTTCCGCCAGGGATGAGTTTTACTATCTGACATACGACCTTGCCAGGATATTTTTTGATCGTATGGAAGCCGGCGGAAAAAAGAGCTTCAGGATAAATGAGCTTGACCAGGATTATTTTTTTGCCTCACGTCCGGGGACGCCGGTGCCCTATCTGGAATATATTCAGCGTGACCTTGACAGAAGAGCAGAGGATGCTTTATAATGCTAACATGATAACACATTAGCGAACTAAAGTGAGGTAATTATGAATCAGATGCTGCACACTCCCGAGGGAGTCAGAGATATATATGACGGAGAGTTGCTTCGCAAAGAGAAGATGTCTCATGCCATGATGGAGTCCATAAAAAGCTTCGGCTATGAAAAGATACAGACTCCCACCTTTGAATACTTTGATATTTTCGGCAATGACGTGGGCACCACCCCCTCAAAGGATCTCTATAAGTTTTTTGACAAGGAGGGCAATACTTTAGTATTAAGACCGGATATCACCCCCTCCATTGCCAGGGCTGCTTCCAAGTATTTTTTTGAGGATACAGGGTGGCTTAGGCTTTGCTATGAGGGCAATGTTTACATCAATAATGAAAGCCTCCAGGGGCGCCTTAAGGAAAGCACACAGCTTGGTGCTGAGCTCATAGGTGATACCGGGGTGGAGGGTGATGCGGAGATACTTTCTGCAGCCATATCCTCCATGATAGCCGCAGGAGTGGACGACATAAAGATCGCCATAGGGCATACAGCTATATTTTACGGGCTGATGGAGGTCTGCGGATTTTCTGCATTTGAGGTAAATGAGATCTCGGATCTCATAAATAACCGCAACCGCTTCGGTCTGATGGAGTATTTAGACAGATCCGGGATATCCGAGGATAAAAAGCACCTTTTCAATCTTTTGACATCCTTTTATTCCTCCCCCGCCCAGTGGAGCGAGTTCAGTGAGGCGGCAGCCGGTTTTCCTGTTATCCGTGATGCCCTTATGTATCTTGCAAAGTTAGATGAACTTTTGAAAAAGGATTCCTTGGACGGATATGTGTCCTATGAGCTTGGGATCATTTCTCCCTACAAATATTACACCGGCATAGTTTTTTACGGCTATACCTATGATGTGGGTGAGCCGGTGGTAAAGGGCGGACGCTATGACAAGCTTTTGGGGTATTTCGGAAAGGATGCCCGGGCAGTGGGCTTTGCCGTGTCCTTGGATCTTTTGGTAATGGCGGCAAAAAGTCAGTCAAAGGATCGGGACGATCCAAAGGAGGACAGATATATCACCGTGGCTTTGGGAAAAGGGCGTCTTGCCAAAAAAGCCATGGAGCTTTTTGAAAAGACAGGCATATATTTAGAGGAAATGAAGGACAAGGACACCAGGCGGCTTATCTTTGTAAACGAAGAAAAAAAGATGAGGTTTTTCCTGGCAAAAAGTCCTGATGTGCCCACCTATGTGGAATACGGCGCGGCTGACATAGGTATAGTGGGTGAGGACACTATTTTAGAGGAAGCCAGAAATATTTACGAGGTATTGGATCTGGGATTTGGTGCCTGCAGAATGTGTGTATGCGGTCCTCCGGAGGCTTCCGAATACCTGCACCATCAGGAGCTTATCAGGGTCGCCACCAAGTATCCGAGAATTGCTAAAAACTATTTTAACAATACAAAGGGACAGACGGTGGAGATCATCAAGCTGAACGGCTCCATAGAGCTTGCTCCCATAGTGGGGCTTTCCGAGGTCATAGTGGACATAGTGGAGACGGGAAGCACCCTAAGGGAAAACGGACTTACCGTCCTTGAAGAGGTGGCTCCCCTGTCCGCCAGGATGGTGGTAAACCAGGTGAGCATGAAAATGGAAAACAAGAGGATCACAGAGATCATAACCGATCTGAAAAGAGTCATAGAGGAAGGAAAAGAAAATGCAGATTGAAGCTCTGGATAAAAAGAGCATAGCCACTCTTTTGGATAAAATGCTTAAGCGTTCTCCCACAAGCTACGGAGAATATGAGGGTCAGGTAAAGGATATCGTAAATAATGTCCGAAGCCGGGGTGACGAGGCTTTATTTGAATACACCAAAAAATTTGACGGTTTTGAGGTGGATGAAAATAATATCAGAGTCTCAGAGGAAGAGATCCAAAAAGCCTATGATGAGGTGGATGAAAACCTCCTTAAGGTCATTCGGGCTTCCATTGAAAATATCCGCAGATTCCACGAAAAGCAGCGCCAAAACAGTTGGTTTGAAAGTGATGAAAGGGGTATCATCCTGGGACAAAAGGTCACAGCCCTTGAAAACGTGGGGGTGTATGTTCCCGGAGGCAAGGCAGCTTATCCCTCCTCGGTTCTTATGAATGTGATCCCTGCAAAGGTGGCACAGGTGGAGAATATCTATATGTGTACCCCTGCAGGAAAGGATGGTCGTGTACCTGCCTCCACTTTGGTTGCAGCCCATGAGGCGGGAGTGGATGTGATATACAAGGTGGGTGGAGCCCAGGCTATCGCAGCTATGGCATTTGGGACGGACAGTGTTAAAAAGGTGGACAAGATAGTTGGACCCGGAAATATCTACGTTGCACTGGCAAAAAAAGAGGTCTTTGGTCATGTAAGCATTGATTCCATAGCAGGTCCCAGCGAGATATTGGTGCTCTGTGATGAGACTGCAAACCCCAGATTTGTGGCGGCGGATCTTTTGTCACAGGCGGAGCATGATGAGTTAGCTTCAGCCATCCTTATCACCACAAGTGATGCAGTGGCGACCAAGGTCTGTGAAGAGATCGAAGGCTTTTTAGAGGTACTTGAGCGCAGGGATATAATAAAAAAATCTCTGGATAACTACGGTCACGTATTTGTGGCAGAGGATATGGACAGCGCCATTGAAGCTGTAAATGCCATTGCCTCCGAGCATCTTGAGATAGTGACGGCTGATCCTTTTTCCGTAATGACCCGGATCAAAAATGCAGGAGCCATCTTTTTGGGCACCTATGCCTCGGAGCCTTTGGGAGATTATATGGCAGGACCCAATCACGTGTTGCCCACAAACGGTACAGCCAGATTTTTCTCAGCGCTTTCCGTGGATGATTTTATCAAAAAGTCAAGTATCATTTCCTACACCAAGGAGGCGCTTTTTGAGATACATGACACCATAGAGACATTCGCAAAATGTGAGGGGCTTACGGCTCATGCCAACTCCATCAGTGTGAGGTTTGAGGATTGATTATGGGAGACAGAAAAGCAGAAATAAAAAGAAAGACAAAGGAGACGGATATCCGCGTTTCCATTGACTTGGACGGAAGCGGCAAGGCAAATATAAATACAGGTATTGGATTTTTTGACCACATGCTTGAAAGCTTTGCAAGGCACGGATTTTTTGACCTTGAAGTAAGCTGCAAAGGTGATCTGAATGTGGACTGTCATCATACCATAGAGGATGTGGGGATAGTTTTGGGGCAGGCAATAAAGGATGCATGTGGGGATAAGCTGGGGATCTCCCGTTACGGAAGCGCCATTATTCCCATGGATGATGCCCTTGTCATGTGTGCCGTGGATCTTTGCGGCAGACCTTATCTCGGCTTTGAGGGAAGCTTTTCATCAGAGCGGGTGGGGTACTTTGACACAGAGATGGTAAGAGAGTTTTTCTATGCCATAAGCTACAGTGCCATGATGAACATTCACTTAAGACAGCTTGCGGGAGAAAATACCCACCATATCATAGAGGCAATGTTTAAGTCATTTGCGAAGTCGCTGGATATGTCGGTAACGTTGGATCCTCGTATCAATGAAGTTTTATCTACGAAGGGAAGTATATAAGAATGGAGCATAAGAATATCGTTGCCACCATGTATATCAAGGATGGTATGGCGCTTTTGGATCCTTCAAAGCCTGATGAAAAAATGGATGCTTTGGAGCTGGCACATATGTATGACGACACAGGCATTGACAAGATCATATGCTTTGATCTGTCGGATGATGACGAGGAGCATGAGAAAAACATCCTCACCATCCGGGAGATCAACAGAAACATAGATGTCAAGACCTGCGGCGGCGGTAATATCCACAGGCTTGAGGACATCAAAAAGCTTTTATATGCAGGCTGCATAGAGGTGGTTTTAAACGGTTCAAAGACCTACACCGTAAACCTTATGGAGGATGCGGCAAAGCGTTTTGGTCAGGAAAAGATCCTGGTGTCCATTAAGACCATGGACTTTTTGTTTAAAAACGGTGACCTCATCAATAACTGTGTCCATGAGCTTTTGATCATGAATCATGACCTTTTAAGCGGACTTGAAAACATGACAGAGGTGCCCTATATACTGATCCAGAACACTGCCAATATAGACGAGATAGTATCTGTTTTGTCCTCTGACAAGATCAGGGGTATATACGGTTCATTTATAAATACTCCCAATACGGATATCATGAACCTGAAATCTGTCTTAAGTGACAGGGGCATCAAGATGGACAATTTTGAGCCCAAGCTTAAGTGGAGTGATCTGAATCCGGGAGAGGACGGGCTGGTGCCCTGTATAGTACAGGACTACCAGACCCATGAGGTGCTTATGATGGCTTACATGAATGAGGAGAGCTTTCACCGCACCATGCGTATCGGCAAGATGACCTACTACAGCCGCAGCCGCAAAGAGCTTTGGACAAAGGGACTTACCAGCGGTCACATCCAGTATGTGAAATCCCTGACTGCGGATTGCGACTATGACACACTTTTGGCAAAGGTGTCCCAGGTGGGAGGCATAGCCTGTCATACCGGTGCTCCAAGCTGCTTTTTCAACGAGATCGTTAAAAAGGAGTATGTGGAGCGCAATCCCCTTAAGATATTTGAGGATGTGTATGATGTGATAATCGACCGGAAGGAGAATCCCAAGGAGGGCAGCTATACCAACTATCTCTTTGACAAGGGTATAGACAAGATCCTTAAAAAAGTAGGAGAGGAGGCTGCGGAGATCATAATTGCAGCCAAAAATCCCAACCCGGAGGAGTCGGTATATGAGATATCCGATTTCCTTTACCATCTGATGGTCCTTATGGCGGAAAGGGATATTACCTGGGAGGATGTGGTCAGAGAACTGGCACAGAGATGATTTGAGGTTTTTATGAGAAAACTGGCACTTTCGGATGATATACTTTTACAGGTGGAAAAGCCTGCCAGATATATCGGAAATGAAGTCAATTCAATTATAAAGGATCCCGATTCCTGTGACATAAGATATGCCATCTGTTTTCCGGATGTGTATGAGATAGGTATGTCACATCTGGGTATCCAGATCTTATATGAGCAGTTTAACAGACGACCTGACGTGTGGTGTGAGCGGGTCTATTCACCCTGGCCGGATCTGTCCTCCATAATGAAAAAGGAGGGCATTTCTCTTTTTGCCTTAGAAAGTCAGGACCCCTTGGGGGAGTTTGATTTTATCGGTATGACACTTCAATATGAGATGTGCTATACCAATATACTTCAAATTATTGACCTGGCAAAGCTGCCTCTTTTTTCCCGTGACAGAAAAGATGATATGCCCATCATTATGGCAGGGGGACCCTGTACCTATAATCCCGAACCCATAGCGGATTTTTTTGATATTATTTACATTGGTGAGGGTGAGACTTCCTATGACAGCCTTTTTGATCTGTATAAGACCATGAGGGCATCAGATGATTACAGCAGGAGGAAGTTTTTGCGGGAGGCATCCAAGATCCCCGGTATGTACGTACCCTCGCTTTATGAGGCAACTTATAATGCAGACGGCACACTTAAAGATTTCTCTGCCATATATTCTGATGTGCCTGCAAAAGTGGAGCGTCAGGTGGTGGAGGATCTCAATGAGACAGCCTATCCCATGAAGCCTGTGGTGCCCCATGTTCAGGCTATTCAGGACAGGGTCACCTTAGAGATCATGAGGGGCTGTATCAGGGGATGTCGTTTTTGTCAAGCAGGGATGATATACCGTCCCAAGCGTGAAAGATCCCTTGATACCTTAAAAAAGTATGCCTATGAGATGTTAAAAAACAGCGGGCATGAGGAGATCTCCCTGTCGTCACTCAGCTCCAGTGACTATTCCAAGCTTCCTGAACTTTTGGACTTTCTTATAGAGCACTGTAATGACGAAAAGATCAATATCTCACTTCCCTCATTGAGGATCGACAACTTCTCTTTGGATGTGATGAAAAAGGTTCAGGATGTAAGAAAGTCATCCATCACCTTTGCACCCGAAGCCGGAAGCCAGAGGATGCGGGATGTGATCAATAAGGGTCTTACCCATGAGGATATAATTAACGGCTCCAAGGAGGCTTTCCTTGGAGGCTGGACAAAGATAAAGCTCTATTTCATGCTGGGACTTCCGGGAGAAGAGGAAGAGGATATACGTGCCATTCCCGAGCTGGGAGATGAGATAGCCATGCTCTACTATGATACCATTCCAAAGGAAGAGCGTAGCGGACGCTGTCAGGTCACCATGAGCACCTCCTTTTTTGTACCCAAGCCCTTTACACCTTTTCAATGGGCAGGGATGTTTCCCAAGGAGGAGTATTTAAGAAGAGCCCGGATCGTAAATGATCACATGAAGGAGCAGCTTAATAAAAAAAGCCTCCGTTACCAGTGGCATCAGGCGGATGTTACAGTTTTGGAGGGGATATTGGCGAGAGGCGACAGAAAGCTTTCCGCGGTAATTAAGCGTGCCTACGAACTGGGATGTATATTTGATGCCTGGGGCGAGTATTTTGATCTGGATAAATGGGAGCAGGCTTTTTCGGATTGCGGCATAGACGGTGATTTTTATATAATGCGCACAAGAGATAAGGCTGAGCTTTTCCCCTGGGACTTCATAGACTGTAAGGTGAGCAAGGCATTTCTTTTAAGAGAATGGGAGAGGGCTTCCAAAGGGGTAGTCACACCCAATTGCAGTATGAGCTGCAGTGGATGCGGCTGCAGACCTCTTTCCACAGGGATCTGCATGACCCATTAAATATAGAGGTGAATCTGTGTATGGAAGGAACATACAAATACAGGGTTAAATATGAAAAGACGGGATGCATGAAGTTTTTAGGGCATCTGGATGTGCTGAGATTTTTTCAAAAAGCAATAAAAAGATCCGGTCTGCCCATAGCATATTCCGAAGGCTTTAATCCCCATCAGCTTTTAAGCTTTGCAGCTCCCCTATCCGTGGGAGTGGAGGGATACGGCGAATATTTTGATATGGAGCTTCAAAAAAAATGTGACGAAACTGATATCAAAAACCGCCTCGATTCAAGCATGGTTGATGGAGTTAAGATTTGCGCTGTCAGGCAGCTTTCGGATGGCAGTAAAAACTGTATGGCATCAGTATCCGCCGCAGAATATAATATCCACTTTTTGGAAAATGAATATGACTTTGATCCGGCACTTTCTCTTTATGGTTTCTATAATTATCTTAAGGAGATCGTCATAACAAAAAAGACCAAAAAGAGCGAAAGAGTATTTGATATTAAGCCCCTTATTTATGAGTGCAGGCTTATTGACGGGGATGTAAGGGTGATCCTGTCCTGCGGAAGCATTGACAATATAAAGCCGGAGCTTTTTTTAAATGCTTATTATGACTATACCGGCATTGATCCGGACAGTCTAAAATACAGGCTTACAAGGCTTGAACTTTTCAGCGGAGCCTATCCGGGACTTAAGACATTATAAGTTGTTTTTGTTGCATTTTTGTTGCATTCTTGTTGCGGTGAAAGTATTATAGTATGCAAGATGAATACGTTTTTTATATAAAGTTAAAAAGGAGGTTTATTATGGATAATAACGGTGTACCCCAGAACAAGTCTTTATATCAGGAAATGGAAGAGCGCAAAAGGATGCAGGAGCAGATGGAACAGATGCAGCAGACTGCAAATCCCACACCTCAGTTTGAGGTGAATAAGACTCTTACAAATCCTATGCTTAACAACTGACTTGATTTTTTAGCACATAAGCGTGTGGTCTTTGGCGTAAATCCGGCTTAAGGTTACACGCTTATTTTAATTGTGGTAAAATCGAGAAAACCCATAAGGAGGATACGCATCATGCCAAAGGGAACCAATCAGAAGCTGATAGATGCCC
>CAMOZG010000065.1 GCA_946630825.1 uncultured Lachnospiraceae bacterium | reverse complement strand
CTACTTCATTATTGCAGGTTCGAGTTGAGGATTCATTAAAGGATGAG
This sequence comes from uncultured Lachnospiraceae bacterium, assembly GCA_946630825.1. Taxonomy (GTDB): domain Bacteria; phylum Bacillota; class Clostridia; order Lachnospirales; family Lachnospiraceae; genus JAILEN01. The sequence continues at coordinate 11,719 of CAMOZG010000065.1, read as the reverse complement.
GCTGCGCAAGTTTTTGAAAAGTTAGGGATAGATACATCTACAGCTGTAAGAATGTTCTTAAAGCGGGCAGTCATGGAGAATGGGATCCCTTTTAGGATGACGCTTCCGAAAACACCATATAATGCTGATCGTGGCTATCGCGCAATGGTAGAGATCAGTGATGCGTCAGAGAAGAACGGAGTTTCAGAGATGTCATTGGATGAAATCAATGCAGAGATCGAGACATCAAGGAAAGAGCGGAAGGTAGTTGGCTGATGAAATATTATGCTGTTCTTATGGAAAAACGAAAAGAGGATGAGGCATATCTTGTGACTGGCAATCTAAAGCATTTTCCTATGAGAACATATGTTGTAACACCACGAGAGATGCTTGACATTATAGAAGAAAGTAGATAATCAACTTCCAGCCGATTATCAGATGCAGAAAACCGTCGAGTTAGAATCGGAGGGTGCGGGTGTCCAGTGGACACCTCTGGCTGCGTAGCAGGCAGAAGCACCGACCGAGCCGGGAGGCGAGAAACTAAAATGTGCGATTACAGTGTGGGAATTGCAAGAGAGAACTTTGCTAAGGGAGAAATAAAAGGAATTGAAAAAGGTCAGAACCTTTTGGTTAAAGCGATTCAATTGTTACGTGAAGGCAAAAATGACGAATATATCTTAAAGGTAGGTATTGACGAACACACCTTGGAACTGGCTAAGGCGTGTAAGTAAAAATATCTTGCACTTGTAATATGTCAAAAAGAGCAGCCTTGATTTTGAGGCTGCTCTTTCGTTCTTATTAACTTTTAAAAGTCTTCGTACCGCATATGCTCAGGCAATGACAAATATGTTAGCAAATTACACATCTACACACCCGATTTCTCTATCTTTGTTGTTACAGAGTACTATCTTTAATCTTTTCTCAATCAGCTCATAAGAGAGAATACCCGAAACGATATGTATTGTTGCCATTATGGCAACAAATCCAGCCCCGCTTTTGGGTAAAGCAACATAATTATTGTAGATCAAGAAAAAGTACATGCCATATATCGGAAAGTTCCATAGAATAATTCCATAGGATATTTTACCCAAATACACAAAAAATTTGCCAGAAAAAAATTTATTCAAATGTGGACTATGAAATAACAAACAGAACAATTCCGGAAAAAAGAGAAGTAAAAAGAGCAGATGTACATTTGATGCAAACAAATCAATACAATCGTATCGAATGAAAAATATAGTAATTACAACCGGTAAAATTGCTGACTCCAACAATATTCTTTTCCTGTAACCTTTCAATCTTAAACTGTCCTTCAAAGAATCATATAAATATATCCCCGAAAAGAAGGCAACCAATCCCCTTGCAACGTCATAATTTAAAATAGCCACATCCAGTTCCCCATACATTATTAACAACCCTGCGAAAATAGGAATGCAATAGACAAGAACTGTTGTATATTTTTTTGAAAGTTTAACCATGATATATGCTACAATATAGCAAAGCAGCAAGACTCCGACGTACCATGCTGATCCATTTAAAGTTGCTTTATGTGCAAGCAGTAACTCCCCTCCGCCCAAAAAAGCATCAATTAAAAGACTTATAATGCTCAAAGTTCCACATGAAGAGAAAAATATCCCATTCTTAAAGAATAGCACTATTTGCTCTATGTAGCATACCACCTCTGTCACTACAACAAGTGGGATCAATCGAATATATCTTTTCCAAAGAAAACAACCAATACTGATATTTCCATTGGCGATACTATCCCTATAATGTGCAGAAAACAATATCCCTGACATCAAGAAAAACATCTCCACAAATACAAATCCATATTTTGAGAGGAACTCACCTATTAAACCCCAATCATATGGGTAGCTCATCAAAGACCAAAACAAGTGATCACGACTGTGTAAAAAAACGGCTATACAAAGAGCCCCTATGAATCTCAAAATATTAAAAAAGGCATATCTGTTTTCTATGTCTGCAGATGTATTATTCATTCAGCCACCTCCATGTTTTGCAAGTAAATGTTAAGTCCGGCACCACGTTTTAGCAGTAACCCCTTATTCTCGAAAGGCTGCAAAAACGCTGATACATAATAGTCAAGGCAACACTTCTTTTGACGGAGTTGCAATTACATAACCATCTATATTGTAGAAATACAAGCCATAATCCCTATCCGGCAAGGTGTCGGGAAAATAGTACATTGTATCATCCGGAAATGTTTTGTTTTTCCGGTTTTCATCAAAATAGTCTATAACACTATCATTTACTTTATCACTTATATCTCTGGACAAATACACTATATTCATTGTCATATTGTTTTGTTGTGCATAGATCTGGATCTGTTCATTTTTGTAACTATAGTACATATTATAGGTGTCAGGATAAACCATGATATGCCTGTACTTACCTGATAATTCCTCCCATGCTTGAGACTTCAGCGGTGAATTGTAGGTTACTTCATTCGCATATTTTTCATGCTTCCCATACAGATACTCCGATTGATCATAAAGCTGTACACACAATAACGCACCTAAAACAATTACTGAAAACCTTTTACTCTTAAAATTCTTTATAAACAATACACATCCAAACAACATTATAAGGTAATAAACCGGCCAGATCATGCGGCCTGTGCTGCGAAAAATTGACCACAACCTTACAACAAAGGAAGGCAATGGGATATCTATAATGAAATTCCCAATGCGTATCCACGGACTTGCCGCAAATAAAACAAATGCCACAAAAAACAGGATAATAGAATTCCTTTTCCCCGACGACATAATAACAGTCTTTTCTCTGTTTCTACAGTATAAAAACAAGCCCAAGAAAACCAATAATATCATCCCCAGCCCCAGATATGAAAACCCTTCGTATTGCACATATCCTGCCGGAAGCTGCGGCAACAGTCGTGACATTCCAAAGCTATTGATGAAACCATTGAGATTAAAACTATAATCATATACACCAAAGGTCGCAGCACTTACATCTCCGTAAAACAAGCCAAATATATAGCCCGTTACAATAGTAGCAACAGCCGATACACAAATTGTAATCAATGCACCAACCAAAGGTTTTTTCACATTTTTATCTACCACATCCATAAAAAGTGAACATAACATAATTCCCCAAACCATAGGCACAAAATAGGCTTCTGTCAAAAGAGCGATCACACTTAATACAGGCCATAGTATTCTTTGCAAATATGCGTATTGACTATGGCTGACACAAAGCCACAGATACAATGAGGCAATTATTATCCATTGAGCAGCCAGTCCGGTATGATAAAACATTCTGAATATGAAAACATATGATGTAGCAAAAAAGACAGATGACATCACCGACTGAATGGGTCGTCCGGTGAAATGTAATACGAATATCCCTCCAAATCCAGCAAGCAGGAATCCAGATACTAACCCAAACCATCCAAAATACTGGAAGGTCTGCGGCAAAAGTGGACTTAGAACCTTAAATATAAATGCAAGTAGCGGAATTGAATCTGTGTAAATCACAGATATCATATCAGGATAAACAATATTTTCCACAAGGCCTAATGGGAAATGCCATGCTGATGATCTGTATGCCACCCAACCCATATAGTGCTGGACATTATCACTCCCTTCCGGAAATGCCAATAACCAGTCGTCATATGTCACATCCAAAACCTTCACACCATATATCATCAGAAACGCTACAGCACCTATAAGACCTGATAAAAGAAATACTATTCTATTTGTTTTTGCCGATACTTCTTTTTGTTCAGACGCCTTTTCACTCCTGTCCGGTTTTGTTTTGTTTTTCAGTCTCTTCTCAAAAAATAACGCATATAATAATATAAGCAAAGACAATATACTGATCAGGCAGGCTATACGAAATCCTTCGGGGGCATAGTACATTTTATAATCGTGCTGCCCCTTAGCAAGAGATATCCCCATGAAAAGATTCATCACACAATTAAGAGACATATCCCGACCATCAACTACTATATGCCAGCCTTCATCATAGGGAATGGTAAAAAGCAGATTCTCATTGTCATTTTCAATATAAACAGACCCGGTCAAAAGCGTATCCGAATTCTTTTCGATAGACACCTTTTGGCTTTGAAGAAAGCTGCTATACTCATTAAGAGTGTCCATGTTAGCATAATAAATCTGGAAATTCTTGCAATACTCCTCGAAAGCTACCTGGTTTATTTCTCCTGCGATATAAAAGCCACCCTCTACTGTCTCACCCTTTTTGTATGTGCCGACATATTGAAGCGCATCCTCCATGGTTCCCTCATTCTCATTTACCACACCGGCATTATAAAAATAAACCGGTCCGTCCTGTGCTGCTACAAAAGAAAACATAAAGTGCGCACTGGTATCCTGCAGCAGTATCTCTTCATCCTCATAATCCTTTGTTGTCATCAGGTTTTTCACTTCACTGTCCGTAAGAGTCATTGGATCAGTGGTGTTTTTGAAGGAGTAGCTAATATCAGTAGCTTTTGTAAAAAGCTTTTTATTATTTCCAGTCAAAGCACTCCAAACATCATTTTGAATTTCAAAGATATCCTCTCTTTCATCCAAAGAGATTTGGGAAAGATCTGACTCAGAAAGTATGGCAATAGGCAGTGCATAGGGATTCTCATACAGATTTTTCCCGAACATGTCGCTTACCTTAAGTGTGTAACTCTTTTCCTTTGTCAGGTCAGTATCACTTATTACATACTTGATCCCCAGAAGTGAATCCATGGATGCGGTGATCCCGGCATCATAGGAATTCCTAAATTCATACCAGGATACACCAAATTTACTAAGACCTTTATTTACAAAAACACGTTCACATGAGCTGGAATTGCCCACACCATTGTAGCCGAAAAACATAGGGTCATTGCCGGAGTTACCGGTACGCTGGTCATCATTTTCCATACGATAAAAGGAATCATCACTTTGTTTTACGGCATCCGTAAGAACAGCCGCCCCCTGGATACTTTCAACGTACTCGTCCTCCTTCAAACCCCAGTCTAAAATATTCTTTACGGATATAAAGTAGTTGAAATATAGGTTTAAACAAACAAGGATCAGCATTATTCCCACATAAGAACGATAGTCTGACCTTTGGGGATGCTCTCTGTAAAACCATGTGACTAAACCAAACAAAGCCAACAGTCCTAAATCTATAAGTACATAGGTACCCGAAACATAGGCATAAGTCTTTGAAAAAATTATTATGGATGCAATGATGAGCAGAAGAAACATTTTCTTCATATTCGAGTATGAAATCTTTCTGAGCCCGGAAAACTCCTCCGAAGCAATACATATCATCAGAAAAGAAAATACAAAGGCATACCTGAAAGGGAACCAGAAGGTACGGTTAAAGCCATGAAATACCGAGGTAAAGGTGGTGACATAGAAACTTAATATATAAATAAGCAAAATGGCAGCAGCGCCTGTTTTTTTCTTCTTTTCAACCTTGGGGTCAAGAAAAAATAGTATTACCAGTGCCACTACAAGTATTCCACAAAAAATGGCGGGATGACCGCTTACAAGTTCATCTTTGTTTTCAGCTCCGGTAAAAAGCTTTGTGAAAATCTCAAGAAAAGGGAAGTTTTCGGTAAAAGCAAAATCAGAGCTTGCTACACGCTTAACCCTGCCATTCATAAGCGACAGCACCGCCGGGAACCACATAAATGCGGACAAACCGCCTCCCAAAACAGATGATAGTGTGTATGTTTTAAGCAGTGCTATGCGGTCGTTTTTAGGAGCATCATTTTTAAGGCAGAAAAATACCCCGAAGATAAAAACTGACGCCATGCAGATCATATATCCGGTGTAGAAATTCATTATCAGAGATGCAGCTATGGATAAGGAATATAGTGCCGGAGATTTTTTTTGCAGGATCTTTCTTATTCCAAGTGCCACAACAGGAAGCATCCAGGTACCGGTCAAAAGCATAAGCTGAAAGCAATTCACGGAACTGTATCCTATGAGAGCGTAAGACGTCGAAAATATCAGATCACTTCGTCTGTTATGGTGGATATCCGACAGCAATATATACATGTTAAGTCCACCCATGGATGCATTTATAATTGACACTATGCCAAACATCATGGGGAGAGCTTCGTATTCGATATTATTAAATAACAAAAAGAATGGATTTAAAAGATAGAAGGAATCAAACCCCATCATATTCCCTCCCATGTTTTTTGAGAAGGAATACAAAAAACTATGCTCCCCTGAAAGAATGGAGCGATAATAGGAAATAAAGTTTAAGTATTGTGCATTGGCATCAGAGATGACCAATGTATTGTTCCCGAAAGGGGTGATTTGCAGGGCTGCCAGTGAAAGCAGTAAAATTACAAATGGTAAAGCAAATGAAGCAATATAGTTTATTACGCCCTTGGATTTAATGGATGATGTTGTAAGATTATTCATAGATTTAGTACCGGATATGTGATGGATAGTTTGAGTTTGTAGTTATATTTTCTCATAAAAACACCCCAATGACTGGCATTGGGGTGTATCTACAATGTTTTTATTAAGGCTTTGTAGCTTTTACCGTACTCTCTGTATTATCCCAAGAAACAGTCCAAGAAGTTCCCGCAGTAGTAGGAGCAGCTACAGAAAAATCATCATTTTTGTTGAGCTCACTAATTCCGCTGTTTGTAGCATCAGTACCCTTTTGCACAACGGTCGGTGAAGTGGCTGTGCCATCTCCTGCCAACTGGTTCGCAACAACCTCAGCATATGCACTTCTAAGATTTGCTGTATCTGTAGCATCTCTAGACTTCTCTAACTGTGCACTGAATATCGGAATACTAATCGCTACCAGCACGGCGATAATTGCAACTACGATAAGCAGCTCTGCCATCGTAAATCCTTTTTTGTTCAGTAACTTTTTCATAATGAAACTCCTTTCTGGTGCGATGTCCACAACACCATTCAATGTATTTAGTTCCGTGTCCGTAGACACCTTCCCTGAAAAGTATAGTGATCGAATGATCAAACTCCCCGCAGATGAAGTGAGATAGAAATCTTACATCTGTATTAAGATATTCTACTCCTTTTTTTTGATACTTTCAAGATGGATACGAAAGTATTTTAAAAAACATCATCTGTTATTATATATATCGGCAATTTCATTTTTAACATTAATCCTTAGCAGAAAAATGGTTCAAAACGGATGTGCCGATAAGATATAATATGTAATTCGCTTTGAGTGGAGGTTTTATCGGGGGAGTTTTTCAATTATAGAACTTTTTAAGGTACATTTTAGGAATGGATAATATAGTAGTCGTATGGAGGAAGTACGGTTCACAAAACTAAATAAGTTTCCAAGGAGGTAGTCACATGAAAAACAAGCAAATGAAGAAAATACTGGTCTGTGTACTGGCAGGGACAATGATGATTTCAGGTAGTACAGCCATAGCGGTGGGACCGGGAGGGCCGGGAGGAGATATGCCGCCCGGAGGAACCAGTTCTTCTTCAGTGTCATGGAGTGGAGCCACAAAAATCACATCAAAGACTACGCAGTCGGACAAGACATATACGTCTGCCAATGCGGATGAAAATGCATTATTGGTGGACACGTCAGACAAGGTTGTTATAAAAAATCCCACGGTAAATAAGACCGGTGGTACATCTGCCAGTGATGATTACAGCTTTTATGGTATCAATTCCAGCGTCATGGCAAAAGGCGGTACCACCCTTGTAATTAAAAACGGCACTATCCAGACCTCAGCCGCCGGTGCAAACGGTGTTTTCTCCTATGGTGCAAACAATGGCACCACCAATGCCACAGGAGACGGAACCACTGTAAAGATTACCGGAACCACCATCAAAACTACGGGTGATGGAAGTGGCGGTATTATGACCACATATGGTGGCACCACTATTGCCAAGAATCTCAATGTAGTGACAAAAGGAGGCTCCTCTGCGCCTATACGGACCGACAGAGGCGGCGGCTGGGTAACAGTAACAGGTGGAACTTATAAATCCACAGGGTTGGGCTCACCTGCCATATACTCAACGGCTGATGTAAAGGTAAGTGACGCCAAGCTGGTCTCAAAAAAGTCCGAAGGTGTATGTATAGAAGGTACGGGTTCCATATCCCTTACGGATTGTAATTTGACCGCCAATAATACCGCCATGAACGGCAATGCCCAGTTTTTAGATACCATAATGATCTACCAGTCCATGTCGGGTGATGCTTCAGATGGAACTTCGTCCTTTACCATGAATGGAGGAAAACTGGTGTCAAAATCCGGTCATACCTTCCATGTGACGAATACTACTGCAAACATCAAGTTGAACAATGTAACCATAAAGAACTCCTCCGATAATGTACTTATTTCGGTCTGTGATGATGGATGGAGCGGTAATAACAATGTAGCCAATCTTGCGGCAAAAAATCAGACATTGAAAGGAACAGTTCTTGTGGGCAGTGATTCGACACTTACATTAAAGCTTACGGGTAAATCAAAGTTTGTAGGAAGTACAAGTGGAAATATTACAAATGCAAAGGGTGAGACGATTTCCTCTTCCATAGGTGAGGTTAATATGACCATATCCAAAAACAGTGTTTGGAAGCTTACCGGAGACAGCACCGTTTCATCCCTCTCAGGTAGCGGGAAAATAGATTACAACGGATATACTCTGACGGTTGGTCAAAAGACCTACTCCTCCGGAGATATTGGCACAGTCAGGGAGTCATAATTAAAAAAGGCAACAGTAGAAAAATACGCGCCTCGTTTCCAGTGCATGTACCGGTAATGAGGCGTTTTTTAATTTTTACAAATCTGCTTTACCCGCACATGGGTATTGTGTACAATGGATATGACAAATATCTTCGCGAGGCATTACAATAACCAGATAGAAAAGGGAGGTAAAAACAAGCGTTATGAATAGACTGATGACAAGGATCATGCCAATACTGTTTTTTGCTGCAGGGTGTTTTTGTATTTTCCTGGGGATAACCAATTTGAAAAACCGCCAGACATTTTTGGAGACAACCGGGGTAATATCTCATATAGAGGAAACCTACGTGGGCGGAGAAGATAATGAATACGACTATGATGTTACTGTGGAATATGAGGTGGACGGTCAGAAGTATTCTACTGTTTTGGGAGAGTATTCATCCGGTATGGAAGAAGGTCAGGAGATCGGTATCTATTATAATCCTGATGATCCCAGCGATATTATGTCGAACTCAAAGGCTACCCCGGTAGTTTTGTTTGTAATGGGAATAATCGGGCTACTTGCCGGAATAGTGATGTTTATTCGAGGGATGACAGTTCCGGTATGAGTATAGCGACGGAAAATCATATGGAAAGCAAACGTATCGAATGGATAGATATGGCAAAGGGATACGGGATCCTTTGTGTTTTTGTGGGACACATGGTTCAAAGCTCGGCTTTGGGGCTTTTTGTGTATTCCTTTCATCTGCCCCTTTTTTTCTTCCTGTCGGGCTTTCTTTTTAACCCCGGTGATAATTTTTTTGCATTTCTCAAGAAAAAGTGCCGCGGTATACTGCTTCCCTATTTTACTCTGGGGCTTTTGGTGGTATTTTGTGATGCATACTACCCTCTGCTATTTTCCGGCAGACACTTTTCTACCCGCCATCTGATATACGAGATCTCAAAGGAATTTCAGGCTTACATCATCCAATGCAGGTATGCCACCCTCTGGTATCTGGCAACGCTTTTCGGAGTAAATATCCTTATGTTTTTCATCTGTAAGATAAAAAAAGATGCTGTCCGTATAGCTGTGGTCATAGCCCTGTTTTTGGCAGCCATGATCTATTACCATCAGGGAGGCGGAGAGCTGCCCTGGAATGTGGATGTGATATGCCCGGCTTTGCTGTTTTTCGCCACAGGATATGCCGCAAAGAAAAAAGACCTAATTCAAAGTAGTCCGCTTTTTACAAAGGGCTTTTTTGCCATGCTGCTACTACTTTTAGCCGTAAATATCAGCTTTAACATATTGACACTCGCCATGTCGGGAGATGGCTTGGAGATGTATAGGTGCAGCTATGGCATTTTCCCCATCACCCTGATATCAGCCTTTGCCGGGATATTTTTTGTGATACTGCTATCCACAAAGACAAGCTTCCGGTGCATAAACTACATAGGGAAAAACTCCCTCATCTTTTTCATGTGGCACCAGGCGGTGATATATCCGGTTTTGGACGCTGTCTACTATGGGCTGGGGATCAAAGGCTACGGCTCCAATCCGGTAGAGTTTTTGGCAATAGTTTTTTCGAGACTTATCATAACATGTCTTATCATGTCCTTATTCACAGAGCTTTTGCGCAGGACTCCTTTGCGTATCGTCATAAAATAACGGCTCCCTGAACCATCAGATCCCGGTTGTCAGGCTGGTGCAATCAGGTTATTTTGTGACGGCATCTGGGTCTTTTTTACATAAAAAAGGATGGGCGTGCCATGGATAAGATCAGGGTTGCGGTTTATTGCAGAGTATCCGGTCGTGATGAAAAACGTCATGATTCAATCACAAACCAGAGGAAGCACTACGAGGCTTTGTTTGAGCAGCATGATGACTGGCGCATGGCTGGGGTGTTTTCCGATCTTGGCACCTCCGGCTACAAGGACAGCAGGAAAGGCTTCAATTCCCTGTTGGATGCATGTCATATGGGAAAGGTGGATCTGATACTCACAAAATCCATCTCCCGTTTTGCCAGGAATACCTACACTCTTATAACCACCGTGAGAAAGCTTTCGGATCTGAATATCAATATCTATTTCGAACTCCAGAATATATACACTCTCTCCGCTGAGGGGGAACTTTTGATGACTTTGTATGCCGCTTTTGCCCAGGCAGAAAGCGAGGGTGCAAGGCGGCAGACCCAGATGTCGGTTAAAAAGAGATATGAGGCGGGCAATCCCACCCGCCATCTGGATATGTGTCTGGGATATACAAAAACCGAAGCCGGAGATTTTGTGCCGGATGAAGATGCAGGCGTGGTCTCCATGATGTTTGACATGGCAGCTTCGGGTGTGTCAGTCTATCAGATCACGAAATATCTCAATGAAAAACATTATCACACAAAGCAGGGAAAGAAGTTTTGTCAGACAGGGGTTACCCGGATCCTTAGAAATCCTTCCTACACCGGAGACTTTGTCTATCAGCGTTTTTACGTGGATGAGGAACGTCACATCAGACCAAATCGCGGCGAAAAGCCCATGTATAAAATAATTGATGACCATACAGCCATTGTATCCAGGAAAATATGGAACACGGTGCAGCTAAAATTGGATGAAGCGGCGCAGCGTTACAGGATGCGCCTGAAAGGAGGCAAAGATGGACAAGAAGGTGATGATCATACCTGCACAAACCCCAAAAAGTGAGCCACAAAAAATGCAGCAAAAGCTTAGAACTGCCGCCTATTGCAGGGTGTCCACAGACCATGAGGATCAGCTCGACAGCCTTGAAAACCAGATGAGTCACTATCTGGATTATATCAGGCTTCACCGGGATTATGAGCTTGTGGATATTTATTCTGACAGTGGGATAAGCGGCACCTCCACGAAAAAGAGAGCCGGTTTTATGAGGATGATCCGCGACAGCCGGATGGGCAAGATTGATTTTATCATTACAAAATCCATCTCTCGTTTTGCCAGAAATACAGCGGATTGTCTGAAGTATATGCGTGAGCTGAAGGCTTTGGGCATACCTATTTTTTTCGAGAAAGAAAACATCAACAGCATGGAGTCCTCCGGGGAGCTGCTTTTTACCAT
>CAMOZG010000064.1 GCA_946630825.1 uncultured Lachnospiraceae bacterium | reverse complement strand
CCCCCGGTTCCCGCCGGGGGTATCTTTTTAAAAAGTAAAGTCTGTGGACATTTTAAAAGGTTTGGAGTATTATATAGGGGCACAACTAAAATAAGTTTCACTGAAAGGTATATGCTATAGATATGTTTAATGATATTGCAGAAAAATTAAAGGAGATCCGCCTTCACTTTACCCTGACGGCGGTATTAGAGCTGGTACTGGGAGTCATACTTATGATATGGCCTCTTACAGTGGTGGAGCTTTTGGCAAAGATCGTGGGAGTGACAGTCATTGCTGTAGGTCTTATTGAACTGGTGGCAAAGATATTTGACGAGGTGGCGAGGACCGCAGGGATCCTGGTGGGTCTGATCCTGGTGGTTTTGGGCGGATGGATAGTGATGCATCCCTCAGGAGTGATCTCCATTATTCCCATTATGATAGGTGTGGGACTGGTGGCTCACGGCATACAGAATACCTCCCTGGCACTTGCAGGAAAGCGAAGTGATGTCCGGGGCTGGGGATGGATGATAGGAGCCTCCATAGCCACAGTCTTACTTGGAGTGGTATGTATAGTCTGCGCCATTGAGGTGGTGGATATAGCTGTCAGGGTTGCAGGCATATTTATGGTTTTAGATGGTCTGGCATCCATATTCATGATCAGAAAAGTTAACCGCGCAGAGAGGGATGTGGACTCAGTCATCACAAGAGAGACAGATCTGGGGGACTTATAGACCGTGCGCAGTATGGAATTTAAAATGGAGAGACTGGGTCTTTTGGAAGTGGGAGATGTACTGCCTGTGACGGAGTACAAGCTCCCCAATTCTTACTATTATGTATTGGGACCATCCTATGCCATGTCGGCAAATTACTCCACACCGGAGAGGCTTTTTGCTACAGAGGGCAGAGTGTCTGATGTACAGGAGACCCCAAAGGGATATTTTGTTACAGTGGAATTTGATGTATGAACAAGCAGACAGACAATAATACCAAGTCAATAGATATGCTTTTAGCCGACAGCTTTAAAAGTCTGGTGAAAAAGAAGCCTATCGAAAAGATCACCATTAGAGAGATCACAGATCTGGCAGGGGTTATCCGCCCCACATTTTACAATCATTTTCAGGATAAATACGAGCTCTTGGAGTGGATAATCGTCACAGAGATCTTTGACCCAATGGAGCCCCTGATAGACAGGGGTGAGTTGTCCCAGGCAGTGGAGGCAGGCTTAAATGCCATACTTAAGGAAAAGGAATTTTATGACCGGGCATCCAGGCTTACGGGGCAGAATTCCTTTAGGGAGATCATGGCGGATCATGTGGCAGGCGTGATACTGTCCAGGCTTTCAGAGACTACCCTCAGGGAAAAGATTTACTACCAGTGGCTTACTCCCAAACGTGTGGCATATTTTTTTGCAGGCCAGATAGTTTACACGGTAATGGAATGGATGGATGACGGGATGAAGGTTCCGCCCAGGGAGCTGGTGGGAAGTTTTATGTATTTTTGTTCCCACTCGGTGATAGATATGGTTGAAATGGTGGAGGAAGAGAGCAGGGCATGAATGCTTTGATATGTATATTGATAATAATAGGGATCAGTCTGGATGTGCTGGGAACCATGGAGGTGGAAGGAGCCATGCTGGGAGAAATAAAGCGTAAAGATATGGCGCTGACTTCCATACTGGTGATCGGCATGCAGCTTTTATTTTTCTTTGGCGGATATATAGCCTGTAATATGATGGTGAGATATGACATATTTACCCACGGAGCGGTGACGGCATCCATCATAGCGGTGGTGATATTTGTACTTCTGGGAGTCAGGCTTTTGGTAAAGGGGATCAAAAAAGTTTTCGTGGATGAGAGGCGGCAGGAGTTTTCTCTGGCAAAGTACATGAGGATAATCCTGACACTTTGCGTATATACCCTGGCTGCAGGCTGCGCCTGTGGATTCATAAATGCCTCCATGCTTCTGATGCTTGTCACCATAACCGTATGCTCGGCGCTGGTGACAGTGGGAGGGATCTTTATAGGATATCACTATGGGTTCGGATCCAAATCCACCGGGTATTATGTGGGCACGGCACTGCTGTGGATATCCGGGTTATATGTGTTTTTTACCGCATTATATCCTCTGATAGCGGGGTAAATATATGAGGGGACCAAATAAAAAGGATGTGAGTCGGATACTGGCTATTTTGGATGACACCTATGGTACGGACTATAGGTGTTATTTGAATTACGAGACACCATGGCAGCTTTTGTTTTCCACCATACTGTCGGCACAGTGTACCGACGCCCGGGTGAATATAGTTACCAAAGATCTGTACAAAAAATATCCCAACTTGGTCGCCTTTGCAAAAGCCAATCTTACAGAGATGGAAGAGGATATAAGATCCATAGGTTTCTATCACAATAAGGCAAAAAATCTCATTGCCTGTGCTCGCAGGCTTTTGGAGGATTTTGGTGGAGAGGTGCCTTCGGATATTGACGCCCTCACATCCCTGCCGGGGGTGGGGAGAAAGACTGCCAATGTCATCAGGGGAAATATTTTTCACATTGACAGTATAGTGGTGGATACCCATGTGGGGCGGATCTCCAGACGGCTTGGACTTACCCAAAAGACAGACCCTACAGAGGTGGAATACGAACTTATGAAGGTCCTGCCCAAAGACCATTGGATCAGGTATAATATTCAGATCATAACCTTTGGCAGAAGCATATGCACCGCCAGATCACCCAAGTGTGAACTGTGCCCCCTTTTTGATCTGTGCAAGAGTAAGGAAAAGAGAATATAGGATGAGAGTAAGTAAAAAAACAGACGATAAAACAAAATACATTAAGGTCCGTGGCGCCAATGAAAACAATCTGAAAAACGTATCCTTAGAGATCCCCAGGGATGCCATGGTGGTCTTTACGGGGCTTTCCGGCAGCGGCAAATCCTCCCTGGCATTTGACACTATTTTTGCCGAGGGTCAGAGGAGATATATGGAGTCCCTTTCCAGCTATGCCAGACAGTTTTTGGGACAGATGGAAAAGCCGGATGTGGAGCGGATAGAGGGTATGCCCCCTGCCATCTCCATTGACCAGAAATCCACAAACAGAAACCCCAGATCCACTGTGGGTACAGTCACGGAAATATATGACTATTTCAGGCTTTTATATGCCAGGGTGGGAACTCCCCACTGTCCCAACTGCGGCAAGGAGATACGCAGACAGACAGTGGATCAGATGGTGGACGAGATATTGTCCATGCCCGAAAAGACCAGATTCCAGATCTTAGCTCCCGTAGTCAGAGGGAAAAAGGGAACCCAGGAAAAGCTTTTTGAAAGAGCCAGAAAAAGCGGCTATGTGAGAGCCGTGGTGGATGGTGAACTCTATGAGCTGGACGAGGAGATCAAGCTGGAGAAAAATAAAAAGCACAACGTGGAGATAGTTGTTGACCGTCTGGCAGTGAAGGAGGGAATGGAGGAGAGGCTTACAGGCTCTCTGGAAAATGCCCTTAAGCTCGGGGATGGAATGGCAATAGTGGATGTGATCGGAGGTCAGGCAAAAAACTATTCCGAGAACTTTGCCTGCCCGGATTGCGGAATAAGTATAGACGAGATCGAGCCAAGGAGCTTTTCCTTTAACAACCCCTTTGGTGCCTGTCCGGAGTGCTTTGGTTTGGGCTTTAAGATGGAGTTTGATGAGAGGCTCATGATACCGGATATGTCTCTTTCCTTTAACGAGGGCTGCGTGCAGGTGATGGGATGGCAATCCTCCAATGATCCCAAGTCCTACACCCATGCCATACTGGAGGCACTGGCGGCGGACTACGGCTTTTCCTTAGACACACCCTATGAGGAGCTGCCAAAGGAAGTCAGACATATGTTCATCCACGGAAGCGATCATATAGTCAAGGTTCCCTACAGCGGCAAGTTCGGTGAGGGGATCTATGATGTGCAGTTTGAGGGACTTATAGAAAACTCCAAAAGGCGCTACAGGGAGACCTCCTCCGAATGGTCGAAGCAGCAGTATGAAGAGTTTATGGAGATATCCCCCTGTCCCGTATGTAAGGGGATGAGGCTTAAAAAGGAGTCCCTGGCAGTAACGGTATCGGGGAAAAATATTTTTGAGATCACCAATATGCCTGTGAGGGATCTGGTGGAATATCTGAAGGACATTCAGCTTACGGACTACCAGATGCAGGTAGGCAGGCTGGTGCTTAAAGAGATCAAAGCCAGGGTAGGATTTTTAAATGATGTGGGGTTGGATTATCTGTCCCTGTCCCGGGCTACCGGTACCCTGTCGGGAGGAGAAGCCCAGCGAATCAGATTGGCGACTCAGATAGGCTCGGGACTGGTGGGAGTCTGCTACATATTGGACGAGCCCAGTATAGGGCTACACCAGCGGGATAACAGCAAGCTTTTAAATTCCTTAAAGGGGCTTCGAGATCTGGGGAATACCCTTATAGTGGTGGAGCATGACGAGGACACCATGAGGGAGGCTGACTATATAGTGGACATAGGTCCGGCAGCAGGCAGTCACGGCGGTGAGGTGGTGGCATGCGGCACCATAGATGACATTATGGCGGAGCCCAGATCCATTACAGGTCAGTACCTTTCCGGGAAAAGGCAGATCCCGGTGCCTAAAAAAAGAAAGAAGCCCACAGGCAAGATCACCATAAAGGGAGCCAGGGAACACAATCTGCAAAATATTGATGTGGATATCCCCCTTGGGGTGGTGACCTGCGTTACCGGTGTGTCGGGCAGCGGAAAATCCTCCCTGATAAATGAGATACTCTATAAGAGCCTGGCAAAAAAGCTCAATCATGCCCACAGGATCCCGGGAGACCATGACAGGATAGTGGGAGTTGAAAAGTTAGATAAGGTAATAGACATCGATCAGTCCCCCATAGGCAGGACTCCCAGATCCAATCCTGCCACCTATACCGGCACCTTTGATCTGATACGTGATCTTTTTGCCGGCACCCAGGATGCAAAAGCCAGAGGCTATAAAAAGGGCAGGTTCTCCTTCAATGTAAAGGGCGGCAGATGTGAAGCCTGCGGAGGAGACGGCATAGTTAAGATAGAGATGCACTTTTTACCGGACGTCTATGTGCCCTGTGAGGTATGCGGCGGCAAGAGATATAACCGGGAGACCTTAGAGGTTAAGTACAAGGGAAAATCCATTTATGATGTTCTGGACATGCGGGTCGAGGAGGCAGTGGAGTTTTTCAAAAATGTGCCTACCATCAGACGCAAGATCGAGACCCTAAACGATGTGGGCATGGGGTATGTAAAACTGGGGCAGCCCTCCACCGAGCTTTCCGGAGGAGAAGCACAGCGTATCAAGCTGGCAACGGAGCTTTCGCGACGCAGCACAGGAAAGACCATATACATTTTAGACGAGCCCACCACAGGACTGCACTTTGAGGATGTAAACAAGCTTGTGACCATCCTGCACCGACTGGCAGAAGGCGGCAATACCGTGGTGGTTATCGAGCACAATCTGGATGTGATAAAGACGGCGGACTACATTATAGACTTAGGTCCCGAGGGTGGTGACAGAGGTGGACAGATCGTTGCCACAGGCACCCCTGAACAGGTGGCAAAGGTAAAGGGATCCTATACAGGTCAATATGTAAAAAAATACCTCTGAAGCTGATTCAGAGGTATTTTACATATTATTTTTTCTTTTTAGCCGACTGCTTTGTTTTGATGGCTGCCTCAACTTCATCCTTTGTCATGATATACTCGGAACTGAAATAGGAATGTTGGCGTATATATACATCATTGTCATATTTAGTATTTTTTTCTGCCTGGTCATGGAGTATCTTCTGGTAATACAAAGCGCATACCTCAGGATCATCTAAGTTGTTTTTCAAAAATGCTTTGTCCTTGTCATTTTTTGCCTCTTCATCAAGCTTTTTCATCTCATCCCGGATCTTTGCATCCATGTACTCAGCCCGCTTCTTTAGGGCTGCTATCTCCCTTTTATTTATAAGATCCCCAAACACAAGCTGATAAAACTCAATGGGGGAGGTTGCCAGTTCGTGGACCTTTTCCTTTACTTCCTTTGGCAGTGCCACCAAAACTTCCATATCTATTGCCGGCAGGTTTAAATACTTGGCTTTAGTGAGGTTTTCACCTTTGGAAAGACCGAAAGCCATGTCATTATCGATCATCATAAGTGAGGAAACTAACCCATTTTCCTTTTTAAGAAAGAAGTTTTTGGGATTCCTGTCCACCTGCCCGCATATGATGTCAAATACATGCATGGTCAAAAGATCATTCACTGTCTGGGTGGTATATCTGGTATCCTTTTCTTTCTCACTGTATATTTTATAAGCCTCACTGCCTCTGGCTTCCTCCATCAGAGTACCGGTGATCATTTGACCGTTTTCCATTACATCTGCTGTCTCGGAGCGCATCACCAGATGGTCGATCCCCATAAGGTTCGCCATGCGTGAAGTAGCCACATTACGCTTTGAAAGTACCACTCCGGGGGCTATACCTGCTGCTGCTCCGAAATAATAAGCATTGAAGGTCTTTACAAATTCTGTGATAAGTGAGTTGACAAACTTACCATACACCTTGTCTTTTGAAAGATTATAAAGCTTGCCGATAACAGGATAATTATACCGGGCTTTTCTGTCAGATCCGTAGTTTTTAAGAAAATTCTTTCCGCTTTTCGACATGGCTCCTAAAACAAAGCTTTGATACAGATCGTGTTCGATCTGGCCTATAAGCTCCTGGTCTTTATCTTTGACAGCTTCATTATATGCTTCAAAGGCTTCTTCCATGTCTTTGAAAAGCTCTTCTAAATTCTTGTCAAAGTCCGGGGAGTAGCCCTTCATGCTTTTAACATTGCTTTTGACCATCTCCCATGCCTTTACGGGATCTGTTGCAGTCTTATCATCCTTCTTGAAATAAATGTTTTCCTGATCCTTTTTCATCTGGTATACGGTAGAGGTCCCCTCACCTAAGATTTTGGTTTCCTTCTGGCTTATATCATAAAGCTGTCCGCTTTTTGTGGCGATAGCTTCTGCCCAGGTGGTGCTGCCGTTAGGTATATGTCCGGCTAAAAAGCCTGTGATGCTGTTGGCAAAAACCTTTCTGGTATGGAGGATCCTGCTTTTAATGGTCTTTACGTGATCAAGGACGGCTTCATTTTTCCCGGTCTTCAGGTAGGAATTACAGCCCTCGACCAACATGTCATAGACTCTTGTCACTGCAAGGGTTCCATCAAATACCTCCTGGCTGAATCTCTTCTTTTCTTCCTCAGGGGCGGCTTCCCCGGGATACTTTGGCATGGGTGTGGCGGTAATGGAGTTCACTCCCTCCATAAGCTCCACTATTCTCTTTACCTCAGGGGTCTCCTTTTCTTCGGACTGATTTAAAAACTCCTGGGATTCCCTGAGGGTGACATATTCTTCACCGGCAAAATATCCCAGTTGCTGTGATATCTCCTTTACCGCTGCGGCATCCTTATTCTCACTTTGCTTTTCATTTAAGATGCTTTGGAGCCTGCGTGAATATACAGCCGGCGCATTACTGTAAAATGTGCCGGCTTTTTGAAGCAGTCTTTCACAGGTCCGGTATGTGCTATCACTGTCTTCGGAAGTTTCCAGAGCTTCATTTTCATCCAGATAATGTCTGGCAGCCAAAAGAAGCTCTGCCATTGCTCTGGTCCTTTTCATATCAGATGTGCCGGCGCTCATAAGTACCCGGGCTTTTTTTATAACAGATAAAAGCTCCGGAGAAACGTCTTCCTTACCCTTTGCCAAAATGGAAATTTCCTCACATATATCTCTGGCATATCCCAGCTCAGACAGGGGCTTATTTGTTTCAAAAGTCTCATCCGTGACCTCGTACTCCGAAAAAAGCATCTCAATCTGTTTGTCAATGTCATCCTTGAGCCTGACTAAGTATTTGCTTCCTTCTACACTGGGAAGCCCTTCGTTTTTTACTATGCTAAGCCCGGAAGAATAATGATTCATTTTGGCAGCATACTCATCCAACTGAAGTCGTATTTTATCCAGCTTTTCCAAAAACTCCGCTTTTTTGCTTTCATCCTTAAGCCTGATGGTGGAGGACCCGTCATTCATATATTTACTAAGCTGCTCTATTTCCGCATAAAACTTTATTTCGACCCCATCCACCTCTAAGACATGTATGTCGGGGTTTTCTATGGTAGACACATCCTTGGCCTCAATCAGCTCCTTGCACAGCTTTCCGCCCTTTTGGCTAAAGTATCTGCCATGGGCTATCTCGTGTCCCATTACATCTGAAAAGGCATTGACATAATGTGAAACAGCCACATCCACATTGGACTGCCCGCGATAATAATTATCCAGATGCCCAAAGCTTTCATTCATAAGCTGTTTTAACAGCTTTTTCTCATCCTCTGAAAATGCCGGATCATCCTTGGCGACTGACATACTGGAAAAAATTTCAGTCACTTTATTGTTGATCAGTCTCTCCTTAATGACTTCTTTTTTCTTAGAGACGGCATCATCCAATGACCTTTTGATATATTCCCTTTCCTCGGCAGGAATAGTCTCATCACCGGTTCTTTTATATAACTCATCCAATATGAGCTTTATGTCTTTATGATCCATCCCCGATATCATATTGCCGAATTCCAGGTCGTATTTTATTACTTCTTCATTACTCAGTCCGTCAATTTCAGACAGATCAGATGAGATGGTCTCGGCACAGAATTTCTGCAATATCTTATACCGACCTACAGGCTCACCATCAGTATTTTCCTCCGGTGCTTCCTGAAATGCTTTTGCATTTTTTGTAAGCATGTCCTTAAGGACAGAGGTGCTTTCTGCCTTTTTCTTTTCTATGGGACCCTGGTAATCTGCCACGGGATCGTGGTCATACTTCATTTTAGGGAAGCCCTTTTCCATGCCGGTTTCCACTTCCGTGAGGATCTGTTTGCATATGGAAAGCTTGAGTTCCACTGCCTCAGGATCTATGCCGCTGTTGTTCATGTCTACCAAAAACGCACGGTATGCAAGCTCATCCTTTTTATTTTCCTCAAAGACCTCTTTTAATGCGGACATGGCTCGCAGGGCTTCGTAATTTTTGCTAAAATCCCTGTAAAATGAGTCGTCCAGCTTGAAGCGGTTCAGATCAATATCCATTACAAGCTTTGCGAATCTGGTAATCCTGCCTCCAAAGGTCCTGTCGAAATTACCGGATTTCTCATAGTTTTCTATCATCCGGGAATCACTGACGATCCTTTTCGGATCTAAGGTGATACGCTTATTATGGGCTATTTCCTCCTTGGTTACAGTAGTGATCCAGGGCACAATATCCCCAACCAGATCCGGCCTGTAGTGACCCTTTAATTTCTTTATGCTCTCGACTGGTCTTTTGAATACTTCGCAGTTGTGCCGCTCATGCTCATAGTATTTTTCTTCGTCTGTTTTCAGCATTTCTGCGGTTTGATCTTGGGTGTCTTGTTTTTTGGCAGTCATTTTTTCCATGATGGCTTTTTTCTTTTCACTGCACCGTAAAAGACTGTTATCACCCTGCTCAAGCTGTCTGATCTTATTATCAATGAGCTGCTGTCTGTCATGATTTTTTTCTATATCCCCGGCGTGGGTGGAAAAAATCCCATCCAGCTCGCTCTTTAGATTCTTTGTCCTTGCGGTCTCATGAGTGGCATCACCTATAGTTATATTGCTCATATTGATACCGGACAGTGAATTTACTCTTGAAGAAAGATGCAGGGACACACGAAGAAGCTCCTTTAACCGTGCCGTCTGTTCCGAGTCGGTGTCTGTAATATTAAAGTCTATGTCATTTTGGCTTTTGATGTATTCAGGATCCGTCAGTATCAGCTTTCTTACACGGTAGTAATCCGAGATGACAGAGAGGGTGCGTATATGCTCCATAAGTACGCCGTATTTATTTCTGCCGTTTTCGGTTTTTTCTGTCTGAAGCTTTTCTACGTACTGTGGATTCTGGGATAAAATGGCATTAAAGCTCTGTACAGAGGCTGACATCTGCTCAAAGGCGGCAGTCTCCCGTACTATATTTTCGTCAGACATATCCCGAAACTTCTTTGGGGAATAGGAGAGCATGCGCTCTGTCAGCACATCCATAACCTCATTTCGGCTTTCAAGAGTCTTTTTATTCTCTTCCTCTACGGCTGCCGGATCGGCTGCACCTTCGGTTTCCTTAAGCTTTCCATAGCTTCGCATCATCTCCTCGTCGCAGATATCGGAAAAGCATGAGAGGAGGTCGGCATTTTCCTCACCGCAGATCTCTATGGTTTCTGCATCCACACCGAAATAGAGCTCCTCCTGCTTACTCTTAAGGGACTCTATACTCTCTTTCATGGAAGCGGCATTATCCTCACGCAGTTTTTTTGTTTCAGCCTCCATGCGGTAGTAGGTATTGGTCTCGGCAACTGATTTGGAAAAGATCCCCTTTTTCTTTGCCACACTTTTGATCCGGTCTGCATCCCGGATGGTTTTTATGGATATGCTCCGGCTTTCAGCATCCTTAAATCTGTTGCCAAGCATCTCCTTTGCAGTTTTTTTTCTGCTTTCATAGCCGGACTTTTGGATTTCATGTGCTGCGTCTAAAAATTCATTATTTTCCTGCAGATCCTTTTGCATTTGTTCTTTAAGGACGTTTTTTTCCAGTTCTTTCATGGCGTATCCTTTCTTTGCAAAGCATAGTTCAACGCACTAATAATATCATGGAATTGCTTCGCAATTTCATGATCGATTGGAAGTGCCGCTTCGCGGCTATTATATCATTGAATTGCTTCGCAATTTCATGATCGATTGGAAGTGCCGCTTTGCGGCTATTATATCATGAATAAAGCAACAATATTGCAACAATTTTTTATTGTTTCCGTCTCTTGTAATTGAGGCGTAATTGTGCAAAAATGAGACTGATGAACTTTATGGGGGAATGGGTTTATGAACGTATCTATAATCAATTCCAGTGAAAAGGAAAAGCTTAAGGCTCTGATCCCGGAGGAAATACTCTCTGATGACTGTTTTTTCCTTGGTACAATTGATGAGAGGGATGAGCTGAATGGTGTCATAGCTCTAAAACAGGTATCATCCCATGTATGGGATATCCCCTTTATCTATGTTACGGATTTCCTGCGGAAAAGGGGGATAGGACATGATATGCTCATTTCTGCCAAAGCCCTGGCGCGTTCACTTACCGTAAGCAGCTTTACCATAAGCTTCATAGAGGACAGGACATCCGCTGCCCTTGGCGGCTTTTTGAAAAATGAGGGATTTTTTGAAATAGAATCCTCAAAGCTGTATCATACGAGACTATCTGCGGCTCTAGGTGATATAAGCTCCAAAAAACAGTTCTCAAGTATCCCGTATAACACAGTGGTGCCGTTGTCTTCACTTACAGCAGCCAAGTGGAAGCAGGTAACGGATGCCTGCATGAGTCTTACCCGGGCACCGGAAAATGACAGCTATTTTCCCATCCCTCATGACAGGTCATATTACAATGGGGAGTTTTCCTTCGTGGCAGTAAAGGAGGACCAGACTCCCATAGGGGTATTGCTCTGCTCCACTGATGATGAGATCTTAAATATTGATTACCTCATAAGCTTAGATCCCGGCAATCCCATGGTATCGGCAATGCTGATAAAAAAGCTGTGTACCAAAGCCAGTGCCGGAATAGTGGATTTTGAGCTCCATTTCCATGCTTACAATCCTCGTATCCTGAAGATCGCAGACTATCTTTTGGACGGGCACTACCTTCTGACAGGGCGCCATGTGGTCATGATGCTTAGACTGTGAAAACCTTTATATGATAATGTATTTCCATAAAATTCCCTCAATATGAAACACTGCATTCATGACAACAAAAGTCCGACAAATCATGGCTTAATTGAAAAAGTAAAATCCAGTGCAGGATTAAATTCCACCGCCATTTAAA
>CAMOZG010000063.1 GCA_946630825.1 uncultured Lachnospiraceae bacterium | reverse complement strand
ACTGGGACAGGATCCCTATCATGAACCGGGACAGGCTCACGGACTTTGCTTTTCGGTTCAAAAGGGAGTTGCCATCCCCCCTTCTCTGGTCAATATATATAAGGAGCTCCATGATGATCTGGGCTGCGACATCCCTGATCATGGCTGTTTGTATAAGTGGGCAGACGAGGGAGTTTTTTTACTTAATACGGTTCTTACCGTAAGAGAACATGAAGCCAATTCCCATGCGCAACTTGGGTGGATCAATTTTACGGATGCGGTCATAAGGATACTGGATGAGCAGGATCGCCCCATGGTCTTTTTACTTTGGGGAGCACCGGCAGGGAGAAAGGCAGAGCTTATGCATAATGAAAAACATCTGATCCTAAAAGCTCCTCATCCCAGTCCGCTTTCTGCATACAGAGGCTTTTTTGGATGCAGACATTTTTCAAAATGCAATGATTATCTGGTACAAAACGGGCTTTCGCCTGTGGACTGGCAGATCGTCTGATCATATTTAAGAGGGGGAAATTATGAAAAGCTTTGCATCAATCTATATCGGATCTTATGAGATCGTATGTAAGATCTATGAACTTTCCAAGGACAAGACCATAAAGGAGATCGACTGCATGCGGACCTGGTGCAATATAGCCCATGATATAGGCCGCTGCAAAAAGGTCACCCCATCCACTTTAAATGATATCCTGTCCGCCCTTACGGATATGAGGGATACCATTAAAATGTACAAGGTGGACGGATACCGGGTATATGCGGGGTACACTTTGGAGACTGCTGAAAATGCCTTTTTTGTAATGGATCAGATCAGGATCAAGGTGGGTTTTTCGGCTCTGTTTTTATCCAATTCCGAGCAGAGATTTTTAACCTACCAGGCAATAGCAAGCATGCCTGACTTTGAAACGATAATTTCAAAAAGCGCCCTGCTTTTGGATATTGGGGGTTCTTCCCTCCAGGTCACATATTTTGTAAATGGAGAGATAGTCACCACCGAGCACATCCTTTTGGGAGCCTTTCCCATCAGGGATATTTTTGAACGGCTTAAGGATAAAAAGGACTCCTACGGACAGACCATGGAGATCATCCACAAGGAGATCAATTCCTTTTACAATATGTACATGAAGGGGGACGAGGTATCCTATCTGATCTTAGTAAATGACCAGCTTCACAATGTGGTGGAAAAGCTTCCCATAGAGGTGGAGGATGGGGTGGTGCCCATTGAAAGCTACCACAGGATGATTGAAAATGTGAAGCAGAAAAAGCTTTATTCCGTCATTACGGAGCAGACCATATATGATGAAAATGATGATATGATCATGCCCTTCATCCTTTTGTACCAGGGCATCATAGATTCACTTCCCGCAAAAAAGATCATGATACCCGGGGTTTCCATCAACGAGGGTATTGCCTATAATTACGCCTTTGAAAAGGGCAGCCTAAAGCCCACCCACGATTTTGAAGAGGATGTGATATCCGCCTGCTGGGCGATTGCCAGACGCTACGGAAGCTATATTCCACACCTCAAGGCTTTGGACAAGATGTCGCAGCAGATATTTGACTCCATGAAAAAATACCATGGGATGACAAAAAGAGACCGGCTTTTAGTCCGGTGTGCAGCCATTTTGCACGACTGCGGCAAGTATATAAGCCTGGCGGATGAATCAAGGTGTTCTTTTTCCATTATCATGGCCTCGGAGATATTGGGACTTACCCATAAGGAGAGGCTGATGGTGGCATATATCGCAGCCGCCAACAGACAGGACATGCCGCCCTATGAGACCATCTCCGGGGAATTTTTGAAACGGGAATACATAGAGATGCAAAAGCTGGTGGCGATCCTTAGGGTGGCAAATGCCCTGGATAGGTCCCATAAGCAAAAGCTTAAAAAGATCAAGATGAGTGTAAGGGATGATATCTTAAATATCTCCTTGGAGGCAGAGGGTTCCATATCCATAGAAAAGGGTATGTTTGAGGATAAGGCTGCTTTCTTTGAAAATGTGTTTGCCATCAGGCCTGTGATAAAAGAAAAAAAGCTGTAGTGATAAAAGGGGGAAGTTATGTCAGTTGATTTTAAAAATACAGAGTTCTATGAAAACCGTGAATTGTCATGGATCAAATTCAATCGCAGGATATTGGATGAAGCCAGGGACAAGAGCCTGCCCATATTGGAGAGGATAAAGTTTTTGGCAATCACCTCATCCAATCTGGACGAGTTTTTTATGGTTCGTGTGGCATCCCTTAAGGACATGGTAAATGCCGACTACGACAAGGAGGATCTGGCAGGGATGACGGCAAAGGAACAGCTTTCTGCCATTCTTAAGGAGACCGGGGATTTTATGTCTCTTCAGGGCTCCACCTACAATCGTTCCCTTCTGCCTCTTTTGGAAAAGGAGGGCATCAGGATCATTGACACCTGGGAGGATCTGGACTCAAACCAGGCGGAATATGTGGACAATTACTTTAGGGACACCGTATATCCGGTGCTGACTCCTCTGGCAGTGGATTCCTCCAGACCATTTCCACTTATTGCCAACAAGAGTCTTAATATAGCAGGGCTTGTGACCAAAAAAGCCCCCTCAAAGCTGGTTAAGGAAAAATTCACCGAGGGTGAGCATGAGTTTGTCACCGTACAGGTGCCTTCGGTGCTTCCCAGATTTATAAGCATACCCAATTCGGATGACAATGCCAAAAACACCTTTATCCTGTTGGAGCAGGTGATCGAAAAGAATCTGCCGGTGCTTTTTTTAAACTACAATGTGGAATGTGCATTCCCTTACAGGATAATGAGAAATGCAGACATGAATATTGATGAGGACGAGGCTCCCGACCTTTTGGAGGAGATCCAGAAGCAGCTTAAGCGCCGTCAGTGGGGTGAGGTCATCAGGCTTGAGGTGGAAGAAGGCATAGACAGTAGGGTGCTGGCATTTTTGCGCAAGAACCTGAATGTTCCAAAGGAGTCCATTTACAAGATAAACGGACCCATAGACCTTACCTTTTTAATGAAGATGTATGGAATAGAGGGCTATGACAAGCTTCGGAATAAACCCTATGTGCCCAAGTATCCCAAAAGACTTCAGGGGGATGATGATATATTCACCGAGATCAAAAAGGGTGACATCTTTTTACATCACCCTTATGAAAGCTTCACTCCGGTGGTGGACTTTATCCGACAGGCGTCAGAGGATCCTCTGGTTTTGGCAATTAAGCAGACCCTGTACCGGGTAAGCGGAAATTCTCCCATTATAGCTGCCCTGGCAAGAGCCGCGGAAAACGGCAAGCAGGTAACAGTCTTAGTGGAGCTTAAAGCCAGATTTGATGAGGAAAACAATATTGTATGGGCTAAAAAGTTAGAGCAGGCAGGCTGCCATGTAATTTACGGTCTGGTGGGATTAAAGACCCATTGTAAGATAGCTTTGGTGGTCAGAAAAGAGGATGACGGCATCAAGCGTTATATCCATCTGGGTACCGGTAACTATAACGATTCCACCGCAAAGCTTTATACCGACTGCGGTATCATGACCTGCAACGAGATGATCGGAGAGGATGCCACAGCCGTATTTAACATGCTCTCAGGCTATTCTGAGCCTGCCAGATGGCATAAGCTAGCCGTAGCTCCCATATGGATGAGGGATAAGTTTTATCAGCTTATCGACAGGGAGATCGCCCATGCCAAAGCCGGAAGATCCGGGCGCATAGTAGGCAAGATGAATTCCCTTTGTGACCAGGGAATAATAGCAAAGCTGTATGAAGCCTCTGCTGCAGGGGTGCAGATAGACCTTATAGTCCGGGGAATCTGTTCACTTAAGGTGGGCATACCCGGAGTAAGTGAAAATATCAGAGTCTCCTCCATAGTGGGTAATTTCTTAGAGCACAGCCGTATCTATTATTTCTACAATGACGGCATGGAAGAGATATTTATGGGGTCTGCAGACTGGATGCCCAGAAATCTGGACAGAAGAGTAGAGATCATTTTCCCTGTGGAGGATGAAGAAGCCAAAAACAGAGCCAGACATATTTTGGAGATCAATTTAAAGGACAATAAAAAAGCCTATTACATGGATGAAAATGGCGCTTATAACAGACTTGACAAGAGGGGCAAAAAGCTTATAGGCGCACAGGAGACCTTTGTAAAGGAAGCATCCCAGAAAGAAGATTCCGGGAAAAAGGGTTATTCAGGACGCAGGTTTACACCTAAGCGGGCTTTGAAAGAGGACTGATGATGTCAAAGATTTTTTTCGCAGATATGGATGGGACCCTTTTGGATGACAGCAGGGGCATACCAGCAGAGAACCAAAGTGCCATGGAACTTGCCTTATCAAATGGACATATTATAGCCATCAATACCGGCAGAAGCATTGAAAGTGCCATAAAGATATTAAAAGCCTATGACTTGATAAAGGAAAATTTATATCTCCTTTCCTTTCAGGGCAATCTG
The DNA here is from genome assembly GCA_946630825.1 of uncultured Lachnospiraceae bacterium. Taxonomy (GTDB): domain Bacteria; phylum Bacillota; class Clostridia; order Lachnospirales; family Lachnospiraceae; genus JAILEN01. The sequence goes on along the minus strand of CAMOZG010000063.1, from coordinate 7,512 downwards.
ATCTATTATCCCATAGAGGATAAGGTGCTGTATCAGGACGGCTTTGAAAAGGAAAAGGGGATCAGACTTTTAAATCTGCTTAAGTCCGAGGGGATATATGCCCAGACCTATGACAACAAACAGATACTGTCTCCCGGGGTCTGTCCCGAGCTTTTGGAATATGTGAGGATATCTGATGAGACCTACAGGATAATCCCTGACTGGGAAGAGCTTCCCGAGGAGAAGCTTTGCAAGGTCATATCCATAAGCTATTCGGATCCTTCGGTACTTCGGGCTTTCAGGGACAAATACGAAGATGACCTGAAAAAGGATTTTGAGGTATTTTTTTCCAGTGACTACTATCTGGAGTTTACCAAAAGGGGCATAGACAAGGGCACGGGAGTAAAAAAGATGGCAGAGCTTTTGGATATCCCCCTGTCTGATACCGTTGGGATCGGTGACGAGGAAAACGACATACCCATGATAAGCTGCTGTGGCGTGGGAGTGGCTGTGGCAAATGGAGTTGAGAGGGCAAAGGAGGCATCCGACTATATTACAAAGCTGGATAATAACCGGGGAGCAGTCTCCGAAGCCATAAAAAAATTCATGTAGCCACTACATTTTGTGGCACGGCTTTTGCAAAAAGCCCTGTAAAACGGGGTGAAATAAGGGTTTTTCTTATCTAAAATCGCTACATATCCACATTTTTGAGGTCAATTCCACAATATCTTGTGGATAACCCTTGCAAAACTATATATAGTGTGTTAATATGTTCTCAGGTACAGGATGTACCTGGGAACTTTTTAATATTGTACCATGGAGGTGACGATATGGATGAGTATTTGAAAGTTTCAGCTGTTTTTCATCTTTCCGGTTCCGGCGACTATTCCAGAGGGACTTCTGCAGTTCAGAAGGTATCTCCCAGGAGTACAAAGGTGGATTTCGGAAACATATTCAAAACCGCCTGTGATGAATTAAAACAAAATCAGGCACACACACCAAGACGGGGGTTATGACCCTAAGCTGACCAAGTCAGCATGCAGACCTATTCTTTAGGCAAAACAGGAGGCCGTTTCCGGTCTCCTGTTTCTTTTATCTTTATTTAGTTCCAAATATTCGATCACCTGCGTCTCCCAATCCGGGGCAGATATATGCGTTTTCGTTAAGCTCCCTATCCAGATGTCCCACATAGATCTGAACATCAGGATGATCCTTGTGAAGTCTTTCAAGACCTTCGGGGGCAGCAATGATGCACATGAATTTTATCTTTTTGCCGCCGTGCTCCTTTATCATGCGGATGGCATCAGATCCAGATCCGCCGGTGGCAAGCATGGGGTCTGTCACCACTATGGTCCTCTCATCAATGGGAGAGGGGAGCTTGCAATAATACTCACAGGGCTCATGAGTATTGGGGTCTCTGTAGAGTCCGATATGACCAACCTTTGCGGAAGGAACCAAGGTGGTGATGCCGTCTACCATTCCAAGTCCTGCACGTAAGATGGGGACTATTGCCATCTTTCTTCCTGCAATAAAGGGTGTCATACATTTTTCTATGGGAGTTTCTATCTCGATCTCCTCTGTAGGCAGATCCCTGAAAGCCTCATAAGCCATAAGCATGGCAATCTCGCTTACAATGGCACGAAACTCATTGGTTCCTGTATTTTTATCTCTGAGCATTGAGATCTTATGCTGTATCAGTGGGTGATCCATAATAAATACGTTTTCCATGTCATTCTCCTTTTTGTAGATTTAGGTTTGTCGTCTTTCTTTAGTTTAGAGCACGCAGTCCCATAAGTCAAATTTTTTGTTGTAATATGGATGTTTTTTTTGTATACTATCCTACGGTGTTTTTTGAGGCGAGAAGTTAAGGAGGTTATTATGGAGAGAGAAGCGATCAGAGATGCTTCAAAACTTGGAATGTCAAAAATGTTGATTCTCGGACTACAGCACATGTTTGCTATGTTCGGAGCCACCATTTTAGTTCCGATCTTAGTAGACGGTTATTTCGGAGGATCAGGAATGTCCATTCAGGTCACGCTGTTTTGTGCGGGAGTGGGTACACTGATCTTTCATTTTATTTCTAAGCAAAAGGTACCTGCATTTTTAGGATCTTCCTTTGCCTTTTTGGGAGGCTTTTCCACTGTGGCAGGACTGAATACAGGTATATACGCCGGAATGGAAATGAGTGAAAAGGTAAGATACGCCTGCGGCGGAGTAGTTGTAGCCGGTCTTATATATGTGATCATGGCTTTACTTATAAAACTGGTGGGTGTAAAAAAGGTCATGCATTTTCTGCCTCCCGTGGTTACCGGTCCCATTATCATATGTATCGGACTTTCACTGGCTCCCAGTGCCATTGGAAATGCTTCACAAAACTGGCTTTTGGCACTGATAGCTTTGGCAGTAATAGTGATATTTAATATCTGGGGCAAGGGTATGTTTAAGATCATTCCCATCCTTATGGGAGTTGTGATATCCTATCTTTTTGCGGTGATATTCAATGCAGCAGGCATGACAAATGCTGACGGCAGCGCCATCCTTTCATTCCAGGGAGTGGCTGATGCCGCATGGCTGTCCCTGCCTCCCTGGCAGTGGGCAAAATTTGATATAACGGCAATTTTGGTCATGGCACCCATTTCCATAGCCACCATGATGGAGCATGTGGGAGATATATCCGCTATTGGAGCCACTGTAGGTGATAATTTCTTAGCTGATCCGGGACTGCACCGCACTTTGGTGGGAGACGGTATCGCCACAGCCTTTGCAGGTATGATCGGCGGACCTGCAAATACCACCTATGGAGAAAATACCGGAGTTTTGGAGCTTTCAAAGGTCTATGATCCAAAGGTGATAAGGCTGGCGGCAGTGTATGCCATAGTCCTGTCCTTCATCCCCAAGGTATCTGAGCTCATAGGTTCCATGCCCACAGCCATAATCGGTGGTGTAAGCTTCATCCTCTATGGTATGATCTCAGCCATTGGTGTAAGAAATGTGGTGGAAAATGACGTGGATTTCACAAAGTCCAGAAATCTCATAATAGCAGCCATGATACTTGTTACCGGTCTTGGATTTACAGATGGTCTTACCTTTGTGGTGGGAAGTACATCCATAACCCTTACATCCCTGGCATTGGCGGCAATAATCGGCATATTATTAAATGCTATCTTGCCGGGAAATGACTATGATTTTGAGACAGGAAAACCCTTCAGCTAAGCTGTTGGGATAATTCAAGTCCGCTCCCAGCGGACTTGGCGCCAGATTTGCGGCCGCTTTAGCGGCCTTCCTCTGCAAATCTGTGCGCATCCCGCCGGAGGCTTTATCACAGTCGGGGAATGAAACCCCGACTGTGATAAAAAGAAGAGGCATGTCCGTGGGGCATGCCTCTTTTTATGTGCGTTTTTTTATGCTTCATCCTGGATCTCTTCGAATCTTTTACCCACAGCTTCGTATTCCTCATCCGATTGGATATTGTCAAGTGTGGGCTCTCCCGTGGCAGGATCCTCATTATAGCGATAGATAAGCACCTCTGTATCATTAAGGGGCTCACCGGTCTCATCCACAGGCATGAGGACTATGTAATCCTGATCATCCACATCAAATATGGTAAGGATCTCACAGTCAAGCTCGGAGCCGTCATCCAACTCTATGGTGACCATAACATCATCATCATTTTCATCCACAGGGAAGATCTCATCCTCCTCAAATACATCCTTTCCGTCTAAAGTCACCTTTATATCATCCTTTTTACTCATAAAAATCTCCTTTAAAACTATGGTTTTCAGCCGACTTATTCAAGTCCGCCCCCAGCGGACTTGGCGCCAGATTTGCGGCCGCTTTAGCGGCCTTCCTCTGCAAATCTGTGCGCATCCCGCCGGAGGCTTTATCACAGTCGGGGAATGAAACCCCGACTGTGATAAATGTAATCATATCAGCTAATGTGCTTTTTTTCAACAGCTTCTTTGTCTTTATGAATTTTTTGTAGCCTAAGTTTTATAAGAATGGTATAATACTTTAGATTATGCACTAATGAAAGCAGGTTTTTATGACTTTTGTTCCTAAAAAAGGAGATTTTTTGAATCAGGGAGCTTATCGAGAGGGCAGAGAAGTGACCTTTACTTTTCGCATCAATAAAAAGGCTCCTACCTATATTTTACTGTTTGACAAGTCATCAAAAGATCTTTTGTATAAAATTTCAATTCCGGATGAATGCAGGATAGGCAGGATGTACTCAGTGACCCTGTCCTGTGACCATTGGGACGATCTGTGCTACCTGTATGAATCTGATGATATTATTTTTGAGGATCCCTATGCCGCCACCATAGTGGGGCGGGAAAAGTGGATGGATGCCGACAGGCAGAAGGATAATTACAGGATCTACTGCGGATTTTTAAGCAGGGATTATGACTGGAAGGGTGATATGTGTCCCGAGGTGCCTCCCATGGATACCGTCATGTATAAGCTTCATATGAGGGGCTTTACCATGGATCACAGGCTTCATTCCTCAAAAAAGGGCAATTACAAAGGCTTTTTGTCATATCTTAACACCCTTAAGGACTTAGGGATCACCACCATAGAATTCATGCCCTTGTATGAATTTGAGGAAGTCAGATACAAAAGCCACAAGGAGATGGGGAAAAACAAAGTCACCACTTTGGTTACCGAAGCCCCAAGCGGCACCAATTACTGGGGCTACGGCAAGGGCAATTACTTTGCTCCAAAGGCTTCCTATTTCGGGGGAGAGCATATTCACGACCATATGAGGGACATGATAAGAGCCATCCATGAAGAGGGGATGGAGATCGTCATGGAGATATCCTTTACGGGAGAGGAAAGTGATGACTACATCATAGATACCCTTTTGTTCTGGCGAAGAGAGTTTCACATAGACGGCTTTCACATACTTGGGGTGGGACTGCCCTCGGAGCGGATCGCTGACAATCCTTTCCTCGGTGAGGCAAAGATATTTTATGACAATTTCCCGGAGAAGCTTTTGTATGAGGAGGCTTTTGACAAGCATCTTTTTACCTATAATGATTCCTTTGCTTTCCCTCTTAGAAAGCTTCAGCATCATATGGACGGGAGCATAGCGGATTTTGCCGGAGTCCTTAAGCGTCAGCAGGAGCATTTTGGCTATGTAAACTATGCCGCATCCAATACCGGCTTTTGTCTTTTGGATGTATACAGCTACGGAGAAAAGCACAACTTACCAAACGGCGAGGACAATAAGGACGGCAGCAACTATAATTGCAGCTGCAACCACGGCGTAGAGGGGGAGACGAAAAAGAAAAATATAAACCGGATCCGCAGGCTCAATGCCAGGACCGCCCTTACAGCAGTCTTACTGTCCCAGGGGATCCCTATGATATACTCGGGGGATGAGGTGCTAAACTCCCAAAACGGCAACAATAACCCTTATTGTCAGGACAATGAGACGGGCTGGGTGAATTTTTCCACCAAAAAGACCTCCCGCCAGTTTTATGAGTATATAAAGCATATAATAGCCTTTAGAAAGACCCATCCGGTGCTGCATCAGGAGCTGCCCCTGCATGAAAATGACCATAAAAACCTGGGGCTTCCCGATCTTTCCTACCATGGCAGGGAGCCATGGGTCATGGGGATAGGAGCGGAGAAAAAGGGTATAGGCATTATGTACTTTGGAGCCTACGGCACAAAGGAATATAACGAGGACGTAATGCTTTGCTTTAATTTCTACTACGGCGAGGAGACCTTTGCAGTGCCTTCCCTGCCTGATGACCGTAAATGGTACTTTGTCACAAATACCGGTGATGAGGAATTTTTACCGGAGAGTACACCGCTTAAGAACCAGTCACAGATCATAGTGCCTCCGGGGACACTGACTATTCTGGCAGGAAAAAAATATGAGTGAAGAAAAAAATACAGATATTCTGATCCCTGATTCCATGATCCGGCATTTAAAGCCGGGAGAGAGACCTGCCCTTACGCTCCATGGCATCATAGGACATTTTAAGACCATCACCCACCACAGGCATCTGGTAATGGGAATGTGCTTTAAGTTAGGGCTTTACCGTCAGGGGCTTTTACACGATCTGTCAAAATATTCCCCCACGGAATTTTTTGTGGGATGCAGATATTATCAGGGAAACAGGAGTCCCAACAATGCGGAGCGGGAAGCCACCGGGCTTTCTACAGCCTGGCTTCATCACAAGGGCAGAAACAAGCATCATCTGGAATACTGGATCGATTATAACTTGGGAGAGGGCAGTCCCATTGCCGGGATGAAGATGCCCACCAGATATGTGGTGGAGATGTTTGTGGACAGGATAGCCGCCAGCAAGAACTATGCCAAGGACAACTATGTGGATTCCTACCCTTTGCAGTATTACTATAAGGGCAAGGGACATCTTGTCATCCACAAGGAATCTGATGCACTGCTGGAGCAGATGCTTGTGATGCTGGCAGAGCAGGGAGAGGACAAAACCTTTTTGTACATCAGAAAGAATATATTAAAGAATTTAAGATGACCATTAATCTGAAGGGAGATCGTAATGGAAAAGGATAAAAAGATACTTTACAGTGGAATGCAGGCAACAAACACACTTACTTTGGGCAATTATCTGGGAGCTCTTAAAAACTGGGTAAATATGCACGAAGAGTATGAGTGCTTCTTTGGAGTTATGGATCTTCACAGCCTGACGGTGAGACAGGAGCCTGCCGAATTCCGTAAGAATGCCAGGTCTCTTTATGCCCTTTATGTGGCTGCGGGACTGGATCCTGAGAAAAACTGCGTGTATTATCAATCCCATGTTCCCACCCATGCCCAGCTTGCATGGATCTTAAACTGCTTTACCTACATGGGAGAGCTTTCCCGCATGACCCAGTTTAAGGACAAGTCTGCAAAGCATGCCGACAATGTAAATGCAGGACTTTTTACCTACCCTGTACTCATGGCTGCAGATATTCTTTTGTATCAAGCGGATGTGGTTCCCGTAGGGGCGGACCAGAAGCAGCATTTAGAGATCACAAGGGATATTGCGGAGCGCTTCAATGCCATTTACGATGATGTGTTTACTGTTCCAGAGCCCTACATGGGAAAGGCAGGAGCAAAGATCATGTCCCTGCAGGATCCTGAAAAAAAGATGTCAAAATCAGACGAAAACCCCAACGGTGCCGTGCTGCTTTTGGATGATAAGGATACCATCATAAGGAAGTTTAAAAGGGCAGTGACGGATTCCGACACGGCAGTCCGCTATGATGAAAAGGAAAAGCCCGGGGTGTCAAACCTGATGACCATTTATAGTTGTGTGACAGGAAAGTCCTATGAGGATATCGAAAAGGAATTTGAAGGAAAGGGCTACGGAGACTTTAAGCTGGCTGTGGGAGAAGCTGTGGCTGACGAGCTGACTCCACTGCAGGACAGATATAAAAAGCTGATGGAGGAGAAATCCTACATAGATGAGTGCATCAAAAACAACGACGATAGGGCTTACAAGTTTTCTTTCAAGACCCTGCGGAAGGTGCATAAAAAAGTGGGGCTGACGGAACTGATCAGAT
>CAMOZG010000062.1 GCA_946630825.1 uncultured Lachnospiraceae bacterium | reverse complement strand
ACAAAATGGGGAACCAGTTAAATGGTCCCCCAGAAAAAACTATAACACATCATTACGCCTGACATATCCGGGCTTATCGGCATCCGCCACTATCTTTTTCACATTGGTGATCTTTGCCCATTTGTCGATCACCTGATTTTCAAGATAGACGCCCTCTCCTATGACAGCCTGTGCCAGTACCACGCAATTTTTGAGGACAGCCCCCCTGCCGATCTCAACATTACGTCCCACAACACAGTTTTCAATAGAGCCCTCTATCAGACTGCCGTTTGCAACCATGGAGTTTTTCACCTTACAGCCCTCGAAATAACGAACGGGGCAGGAATCGGTGGTCTTTGTGTAAAAAGGCCAGTCCTTGGAGAAAAGATCCTCCGTAAGTTCTGTATTCAAAAGCTCTAAATTTGCTTCATAATAGCTCTTGATATCCGTAACGGCTGCAAAGTAACCCTTGTGGGCAACTCCCCTGATATCCATGGATTCCGCCTCATGGGTGACGATATCCGAAAGGGTGTATACAGAGGACAAAGCTGTCGCTTTTTTAATAAGCTTCACAAACACATCACGCTTCATGACATAGGTATCCATGAAGATATTCTCATCTGCGGAAGCTCCGTCATTTCTTACCAGTTCCTTTAAGCCTCTCTGGCGGTTGAGCTTCATGATATGGCAGTTGCGGTAGGATCTGTCTGCATTATCCACCTTGTGGTAGAGCATGGTGACATCTGCCTTGCTTTCTATATGTGTATCAAGAAGCTGCTCAAAGTTCTGCTTGTATACCATATAGCTGGGCACGATCACCACATAATCCTGATGCATGCGCTCAATGATATCCAAATGAGCGGCATAGCCTGCCATGTCGGTATTGTAAATGTCATTGATCCTGCTGTCCTCGGTAAAGAGGAGCTGCAGCTTGCCGCGCTTACTGTTGATATTGTAATGACGGCCGGTTCCCAAATGTTCTGCCAAAGATCTGGGATTCTGCTGGATATATACCTGTATCCTGTCTATCTCTGAATTGGACAGGTTTGATACGGGAAAGTCGATCATGCGGTAACGTCCTAAAAATGAGAAAGATCCGATAGGACGATAATCCTGCATGCCCTCCACATGGATATGTGATCCGGAGGATGTAACTATACCAAATGCCTTTGCCATCTTACTTCACCCCCTTCACATCTTCTGCCACCAAAAGGATCTCCTTGCTGTCGGCACTGCCGACCTTGGCACCCTTTCCAATGACCACTCCGTCAGCTACCAAAGCCCTTGTGACTGTGGCGCCTTCTTCTACCACAGCTTGTGGCATCAGCACCGAATCCACCACCTTGGCTTTTTTGCCAATACGTGAGTCTGTAAACAGCACTGAATTTTTAACTGAGCCGTGTATCACGCAGCCCTGGGTGATGTAGGCTGTATCCACCTCTGCGTCCGGTCCAATGTACTGGGGCAGATCGGATACGTCTGCGGTATAGATCTTCCAGGAGTTGTCAGAAAGATTCAGCTTGTTCTTTTTGTCCAAAAGATCCATATTGGCTTCCCAGAGGGAGTCAATGGTTCCAACATCCTTCCAGTAGCCCTTGAACTGATATGCCATCAGCTTTTTGCCGTCATTCAAAAATGAAGGGATGATATCCTTACCGAAGTCATGGTTGGAATCCTTTTTCTTCATGTCAGCAATGAGAGCTTTTCTAAGATGCTTCCAGGTGAAAATGTATATGCCCATGGAAGCTAAATTGCTCTTGGGATGCTCGGGCTTTTCCTCGAACTCCACTATCTCACCTGCCTCATTGGTATTCATGATACCGAAACGGCTTGCCTCCTTCATGGGGACCCCTATTACCGCAATGGTGGCATCAGCTTTGTTCTCCTTGTGGAAATCAAGCATCTTGTCGTAATTCATCTTGTATATGTGATCACCGGAGAGGATCAAAAGATACTCCGGATCATAGTTATCTATAAAGTCGATATTCTGGGAAATGGCATCTGCCGTACCCCTGTACACATCCAGGTCAGCATCTGCTTTTTCACGGGGCGGCAGCACATATACACCGCTGTCTCTGGTATCCAGTCCCCACTGACCACCTGCTGCCACATAACTGTTAAGCAAGACCGACTCATACTGCGTCAAAACTCCAACCACGTCTATACCGCTGTTGGCACAGTTAGAAAGCGGAAAATCCACTATGCGGTACTTACCCCCAAAGGATACCGCCGGCTTTGCAACTTTATTGGTCAGATCCTTAAGTCTCGAACCTCTGCCCCCTGCCAGGATCATGGCCAGCATCTCATTTTGCTTCATACTAAGCCTCCTCCCTCAATAAATGTAGTTGCCATATACCCCAATTTCGTATATCATATCTTATCGAAAGCTGCTTTAGTCGCTTTCGATACAGGCGCAATTTGTCGCTCCCCATTCAAGCATACCTACCGGGCATAAATGGCAATTAATCGCGTTAATTAGTATAACATTTATGATGTTTTATATCAAATATTTTATAAATAAACTTTAGGAGATCCCAATGGCAATAATTATAAAAGGTCGTCTTTTAGATGCGAATGATCCCACAATATGTGTACCCGTAATGGATGCGGATGCTGCTGATATTATAGGATCCGTAAAGCGTCTGGTAGATTCAAAGGTTGAGATGATCGAGTGGAGGGCTGATTTTTTTGATTCCCTCCATGATGTGGAAAAGTTAAAAAAGTTGCTTTTTGAACTTCGTGACATGACCCGTGATGTGATACTTTTGGTGACTATCCGTACCGAAAGTCAGGGGGGACAGTGCCGTCTGTCAGAGCAGGAGTTAAAAAAGCTCCTTGTGGAGATATCCCAGACCCACTGTGCGGATCTTATTGATGTGGAGTATTTTTCCTTTTCCGATCCTGAAAAGGTCATAGACAAGCTTCATGAAAGGGGCGCTCTTTTGGTGGTATCCCACCACGATTTTTCCGGGACCCCCTCTTTTGATCTTATGGCATCTCTTTTGGAACAGATGAGGGATGCGGATGCAGATATCGTAAAGCTTGCGGTGATGCCAAAATCCATGCAGGATGTATGTACCCTTTTATCCGTCACCAGTGATTTTTATGAAAAAAATCCCACCATCCCTGCCATCACCATGTCCATGGGCTCCATGGGTGTACCCAGCCGGGTCATGGGATATATGTTTGGCTCCTGCGTCACCTTTGCATCAGAAGGAAAAGCCGCCTCGGCACCGGGGCAGCTTCCCTTTACTGATCTTTCAGATATATATAAGAAACTGTAATTTGCCTTTTTTACAAGGCAAGCTTGCACTTTGCCAGATAGTCCTCCATCACCTTTTTCCCGGGAGCCCCTGTGGTAATGCGGCGATCCACGCAGGTCTTTAAGGAGATGGCTTCGTATATATCCTCCCCGAACTGGGGTGCAAATTCCTTAAGCTTTTCCAGAGGCACGTCGTCAATGGCGCATTTTTCATCAATGCAATAAAGCACCAGCCTGCCTATGATGCCGTGGGCATCCCTGAAGGGCACACCGTGATTCACCAGATAGTCTGCCGCGTCTGTGGCATTGGTAAATCCCTTTGTGGCTGAAGCCTCCATCCTGTCATTGTTAAATTTCATGGTAGAAAGCATACCACTAAAGAGAACCAGACAGTCATTTACCGTATCCATGGCGTCAAAAGCCATCTCCTTGTCCTCCTGCATATCCTTGTTATATGCCAGAGGGATGCCCTTCATGGTGGTAAGAAGTGACATAAGGGCTCCGTACACCCTGCCGGTCTTTCCCCTTACCAGCTCCGCAATATCAGGATTTTTCTTCTGGGGCATAATGGAACTTCCGGTGGAATAGGCATCATCTATCTCCACAAATCTGTATTCGTCACTGTTCCAGATTATTATTTCCTCGGAAAATCTGGAAAGGTGCATCATCACCATGGAAATTGCCGAGAGGTATTCAATGAGATAATCCCTGTCACTGACTCCGTCCATACTATTGGGGGTGGGCCCACGGTCAAATCCCAGCTCATCCGCCACATACTCCCGGTCTAAAGGATAAGTGGTGCCTGCCAAAGCTCCGCTTCCCAAAGGACAGTAGTTCATCCGCTTTCTGATGGAGTGCATCCTCTCCCGGTCTCTGGAAAACATCTCAAAATATGCCCCCAGGTGATGAGCCAGGGTCACGGGCTGTGCTTTTTGCAGATGGGTAAAGCCAGGCATGTAGGTCATTGTATTGTCCTTCATGATATTGTATATGGACTCCATAAGAGCTGTGAGATTTTCTGCAGTCTCATCTATCCGGCTTCTGGTATAAAGCCGCATATCAAGAGCCACCTGATCGTTGCGGGAGCGACCGGTGTGCAGCTTTTTTCCTGCATCCCCTATTCTGTCAATAAGGTTTGCCTCCACAAAGCTGTGTACATCCTCATATTCGCTTGTGATAGGAAGCTTCCCATCATTCACATCAGAAAGGATCCCCTCCAAACCGACATCAATCGCCTTTTGCTCTTCCTCTGAGATAATGCCCTGACGACAGAGCATGGCAGCATGGACCCGGCTTCCCCGGATATCCTCATCAAGCAGCCTTTTGTCAAAATTTATGGATGCATTAAAGGCATAAACCATGTCATCCGTTGCTTTTTCAAATCTTCCACCCCAAAGCTGTGCCATAATATTTCCTCCTGTTACTCTAAAGAATGTCTCTCATTATACGAATAAACGCAGCCGCAGTAATCCTGGCGGTACATATCATACTCCCGGGATATCATTGTGGATCTTTTATACCCATCCCGCTTTCTAAACTCCGAGGGTAAAAAGGAAACTCCGTACTGCTCTTCCAGTTTCAAGCCTATGTCATTTAAGAGCACCGGATCCTTTTGTGGGCTTATGGTAAGAGTGGTACAAAAGTAATCAAATCCCAGATCCGCAGCTTTCTTTGCCGTCTCCGACAGACGTAAAAAAAAGCACTTTTCACATCTGGCTCCCCGCTCCGGCTCATGCTCCAAGCCTCTGGCGACCTCGTTGTAAAATCTGTCCTTTTCAAAGTCTCCCTCAATAAATTCCACCGGGTGAACTGTGGGAAACTCATTTATAAAGCGCTGCTGCTCCTTTACCCGGTGCAGGTATTCCTCGTCAGGGTAGATATTGGGATTGTAATAAAATACCGTCACATAAAAATCCTTTGACAGGGTCTCTATGCAATAGCTGGAACAGGGCGCACAACAACTGTGCAAAAGAAGCTTAGGGACTACCCCGGCAGCTTTATTTTCGGCGATCACAGCCTCCATCTGTCCCTGGTAGTCCCTTTTGATTTTCTGTGATAAATTATTTGGATCCATGCCTTTTACAGCCCACCTATGGCATCTACAACATTCTGATACTCACGGTCCACATCTGAAAAAAGTTCTCTGGCTGATGCTATATCCCTGGATCTTAAAGCCTCGGTGATCTTGTAATCCACGTCATAAAGATCGTCCAAAGCCAGATTCTGGCATACTCCCTTTAGGGTATGAGCCGCAATAAATGCCCCGTCAATATCGCCCTTTGAAAGAGCCTCCTTAAGTTTGCCAAAATTTTCATCCTCCAAAAACATCTTAAGGAATCTGGTAATCTTGGCATCATCATGAAAGCAGGCAAAGACCCGCCCATAGTCACCGATCAAGTCATAACATTCCCTAACTGTCATTGCACACCCTCCCCATATTTCCTGCTGCAATTATCGGTTACCAGCTCCTTAATTATACACCAAAGGTACCAATATGCAATAGGGGAAGAATGCCTCACTCCTTTGTATTTACCTGAATGAAAAGCTCCTCAAGCTGCTTTTCGTCCACAGGTGCCGGAGCCTCGGTCAAAAGATCCGACGCATCCTTTACCTTGGGGAAGGCTATGACATCACGGATGGAGTCTGCTCCGGTCATAAGCATGATCATACGATCCAAGCCTATGGCAAGTCCTGCGTGAGGGGGCACTCCGTAGCGGAAGGCATCCAGAAGGAAGCCAAACCTCTCATGAGCCTGCTCGGGTGTAAACCCAAGCGCTTCAAACATCAGCTCCTGTACGTCATCCCTGTGGATACGCACGCTTCCGCCTCCCAGCTCTGTACCGTTTAACACGATATCATAGGCAATGGACCGTGCCTCACCCTTTTTGTCGGTATTTATAATATCTATATCCTCCTCCCGGGGCATGGTGAAGGGATGATGCATGGCAAGGTATCTTCCCTGATCGTCAGACCACTCAAAGAGAGGGAAGTCCGTCACCCATAAAAACTTAAACTCATTCTCATCATAAAGCCCCAGCTCGGAAGCCAGCATACAGCGAAGGGAGCCTAATACCTCCCATACTATCTTGTTTCTGTCGGCAGCGATAAGGATCAGATCCCCTGCCTTTGCATCTGCAGCCGAAATAATGGCAGAAAGCTCCTCCTCTGTAACAAACTTGGAAAAGCTGCATCTGGCTATGGCACCGTCCTCGCCTAATGCTATGTAGGACAGACCCTTTGCTCCCATGCCCTTTGCCTCTTCCGTAAGCTTGTCAAGCTTTTTGCGTCCCGTATCTCCCATGCCGGGTACGGTTATGGAGCGCACTGAACCGCCACTTTCCACTGCTCCGGTAAACACTCCGAAACCGCAGGTCCGCACCACCTCAGATATGTCACAAAGCTCCATGCCAAATCTCATGTCCGGCTTGTCGGAGCCAAAACGGTCCATAGCCTCCTGCCAGGTCATTCGGGGAATGGGCACCGGCACCTCTACCCCAAGGGTCTCCTTGAAGGTACGGGCAATGAGACGCTCTGTCACATCTATTACATCATCCTGCTCCACAAAGGACATCTCTAAGTCTATCTGGGTAAACTCAGGCTGTCTGTCAGCTCGCAGATCCTCGTCACGGAAGCACTTTGCTATCTGATAATAGCGGTCAAAGCCGGATACCATAAGAAGCTGCTTGAAAAGCTGGGGTGACTGGGGCAGTGCATAAAAGCTGCCCGGATGGATACGGGAAGGCACCAGATAATCCCTGGCTCCCTCAGGAGTGGACTTCTGGAGAATAGGAGTCTCCACCTCAATAAAGCCCTCTTCTTCTAAAAAGTGTCTCACGCTTGCCACAGCCTTGGAACGAAGCATCAGCTTTCCCATTAGGTCGGGACGGCGCAGATCCAGATAACGGTATTTAAGTCTCAGCTCGTCCTTGGTTTTGGATTCCTCTTCTATGGGGAAGGGAGGTGTATCCGCCTCGGACAGTACCCTGAGTGAATCCGCCATCACCTCTATCTCCCCGGTGGCAAGCTTTTCATTTACAGCCGCCGTACGTTTCTGGACCTTTCCCGTAACGGCTATTACAAACTCGCTTCTAAGGGTGCCTGCCTTTTCAAAGCCCTCGCTTCCTATAACAGGCTCGTCAAAAACCACCTGCATTAGTCCGCTTCGATCCCTCAGATCCACAAAGATCAAAGAGCCCAGATTCCTGCGCTTCTGCACCCATCCCATGAGGGTGACGCTGCTTCCCACATCCTGTGAAGTCACCTCCGTACAGCGGTGACTTCTGTGCAATCCTTCTATACTTTCTGACATTTTCTCCTCCTTAGCTAATCAGCAAAATATTCCTTGAACTCTGTATATCCCTGGGCACTAAGCTGCTCCTTCTGGAATTTCTTGTTTTTATTCATGCGTACCATAAGTACCTGCTTACCCTGCCCACGCAGCTCATCCGCTTCCTTCATGATGCCAGCTATACGATCTGCCGGAAGCTTTTTGTCCAAAAGACATGCCACCTTGCCCTCTGTTCCCGGCACCTCAAAGCCCTGTTCCATAAGAAGCAGGATGATCCTTTCAAATCCTATGGAAAAGCCACAGGCGGGAGCCTGCTGCCCCGAGAAGTTTCCTATCATTTCATCATATCTGCCGCCGCCTCCGCAGCTTCCGCCAAACTCAGGAATGGCGATCTCAAATATGGTGCCGGTGTAGTAGCTCATGCCACGGACTAAGGTGGGATCAAAGACCAGCTCAAAGTCAGCTCCCTTTGCCGCCTCCACGGACTCGGCGATCTCATTCATCCAGCTTACCACCTCAGGATCCAGGCTGTCATGAAGCTCATCCAAAAGCAGCTTCATACCGGCGGTAACGCTTTTTTCACCGGAAAGCTTTTCATAAAGGGACAGGTATTTGTCCACAGATGCCGGATCATAGCCCTTTTCCGTAAGCTCGTCTTTAACACCGAAAAGGCCTATCTTATCCATCTTATCAAGGGTGATAAATACATCCTCAAAGCTCTCAGGTGAAAAGCCTGCATAGGATGCCATGGATTTAAGAATCCTGCGGTCGTTTATCCTGATCTCAAAGCCATGAAACCCCAGCCTGCCAAGACAGGTGGTGGTGGCTGTGATAAGCAATATCTCCGCCAGATTTGAAGGATCCCCCAGGATATCTATATCACACTGGGTGAACTGGCGGTAGCGCCCTCTCTGGGGGCGGTCGGCACGCCACACATTGCCGATCTGAAGTGCCATAAAGGGAGTAGGCAGGTCGTTGGCATGGGCGGCATAAAATCTGGACAGAGGCACGGTAAGATCATATCTCATACCGTAATCCACCACATCAAGCTCCTCTTTAGCGGTATCCAGATGAAGCTTTTCTCCCCTCTTTAATACCTTGAAAATGAGCTTTTCATTTTCTCCACCCTGTTTGCCTGACAGGTTTCCTATGGACTCCATGCAGGGGGTCTCTATGGGGGTAAACCCAAAGCTCCTGTAGGTGTCCTTAATGACTCCCGTAACATAATCCCTTACCCTGCTTTCATAGGGCAGTATGTCACGCATTCCGTTTACCGGTTTTTTACTGAATGCCATCTTTCCTCCTATTCCACAACAAAGGAGACAGAGATCCCCCTGTCTCCTATAAATACGATATTACCAATAATTCAGCAACCTCATTCGAAGCCGCTTCGCTTCTTTTGAACAATTACAGGTTTATAAGCTCTCTGTACCAGGACAACGAACCCAGATAAATATTGTAGATCTCGTCCATGTCCAGCTTTCTAAGGATCATCAGACGGCTGACCTCCTGCCATGAAGCATTCTCGTATTCCTTGATAAAGTTAAGGACTTCGTAAAGTTCTCCGGTCTGCTCCACAAGTGCCTCATGAATCTCCTTTGAAATACTGATGCTCTCCAAGGCTTCTTCCATGGGCTTATCAAGGATGATATCCAAAACAGAGAAAAGTCCCATAAGGAAGAGCTCCTGTGACTGGGTAGCCTTTCCAAATACAGGCGCCAGCTCCTCGGCGAATCTGGCACGAAGAAGAGATACTCTGGTGATCTCACTGGGCTTGTCGGAGCAAAGCTCCTTGGTAACAGCCGTGTTGATCCACTTTTTCAGCTCCTTCTGTCCCAGCATGGCTGCCGCGTGTCTGACTGTATTTACACCGGAATTGACTGTCATGCGGTTTACCATCTTAAGAAGTTCTATTACCAGCGCCGGATCCCTGCCGATCACATCTGCTGCCGTAGTCAGATCAAAATCGGGGTTGTTGACTATCTTAAGCAGTTCCAGGTATGTGACCTTAAGAGGAGCCAGCTCTGTATCCGTGCCGTGTACCGGCATACGGAAGAATTCACCCTCATACAGATCGAAACCACCTGAAGCCTTAAGATCCTCATAGGTCTCCTGAGTATCAACATTGACTGCAATAAGCTTTACATTTGGATATATGGTGTTGAAAAGCTTTCTTGCCATGGGGATATTAAGTCTCTCATGGTTCATGCACACATAATCCATTTCATCTATAATGGGCTTGTAATCTCCATATTCATTCATGGGGATGCCCTTGATGGCAAATCTGAAGCCCTGTTTTCTAAGCTCGATTATACGCTTGACATACTGCTCGTCCGGCTTGAAGCTGTGATCCAAAAGCAGGACCATGCGCCCCTTGGGAGCATCTGACTGGGAACGTATATCTGAAAAGATAGATACATTGGTAACAGGAACAAATACCTCCCTGTCATCTACCAAGGTCTCCAGTCCCATGCTGTTAATAACCGAGATGCCCGGAATATCTGTAGCCGCATCAAATCTGGCGCTGCCGCTTTTGATGGGATCTAAAAAATAGTTCTCCCTCTGGGCAAAAACCGAATAACCCCTCACTATCATCTTCTGGTCAAATAATGGTATCAGTGTCGCTAACATACGCCTCTCCTTTACGCTGCAACGCTACCGCACAAGTGGGCAGCTATCATCCTAATGAAAGTGTTGCCTTACCTGTATTATACCATATTTGGGTTATGTCGCAAGGAAAAATTGGGAGCCCTACTCCTCTACACTGTAGTTGGGAGCTTCCTTGGTAATATGGATGTCATGGGGGTGACTTTCCTTAAGGGAAGCTGCGGTTATTTTCATGAACCTGCCCCTCTCATGAAGCTCAGGGATCGTGGGACATCCGCAATATCCCATGCCGGAGCGGATACCGCCGATCATCTGGAATACCACATCCTCCAAAGAGCCCTTGTAGGCAACACGTCCTTCAACTCCTTCAGG
This sequence comes from uncultured Lachnospiraceae bacterium, assembly GCA_946630825.1. Classification (GTDB taxonomy): domain Bacteria; phylum Bacillota; class Clostridia; order Lachnospirales; family Lachnospiraceae; genus JAILEN01. The sequence goes on along the minus strand of CAMOZG010000062.1, from coordinate 1,468 downwards.
CACCAGCTTCTTGGCATCCTCCTGGAAATAACGATCCTTAGATCCGTTTTCCATGGCAGCTATGGAGCCCATGCCACGGTAAACCTTGTACTTACGACCCTGATAAAGTTCAAACTCTCCCGGAGATTCATCACAGCCTGCAAAGAGGGAGCCCATCATACATACATTTCCTCCAGCAGCAAGAGCCTTTGTCATGTCGCCTGAATGCTGGATACCGCCGTCTGCGATAATGGGTATGCCGTGCTTGCTTGCAACCTCGTAGCTGTTCATAATTGCCGAGATCTGAGGCACACCTATGCCTGCCACCACACGGGTGGTACAGATGGAACCGGGTCCTATACCGATCTTTACCGCATCAGCACCGGCTTCGATAAGTGCCAAAGTTCCCTCGCCTGTCGCCACATTACCGGCTATTACCTGAAGTTCGGGCCATGCGGCTTTGATATTTTTAACTGCCTCTAAAATATTTTTTGAATGACCGTGGGCGGAATCCACTACCACCACGTCTACCTGGGCATTGACCAAAGCCTCAACCCTGTCCATCATATTGGAAGTGATGCCCACTCCTGCTGCACAGAGAAGTCTGCCCTTTTCGTCCTTTGCAGACATGGGGTATCTCACCTGCTTTTCAATATCCTTAATGGTGATAAGTCCCTTAAGATTGCCATGCTCGTCAACTATGGGAAGCTTTTCCTTTCTGGCTTTGGCAAGTATGGTCTTTGCCTCCTCCAAAGTGATGCCCTCTCTGGCTGTCACCAGATTTTCAGAGGTCATGGACTCGGATATCTTTTTGGAAAAATTGGTCTCAAACTTAAGGTCACGGTTGGTTATGATACCGATAAGCTTGCCGCCAGCTTTGCCGCCTTCGGTAATGGGCACACCTGAGATCCTGAATTTGCCCATGAGTTCGTCCGCATCCTTAAGAGTGTGATCCGGTGACAGGAAAAAGGGATCGGTAATAACGCCATACTCCGAGCGCTTGACCTTGTCCACCTCGTCAGCCTGATCCTCTATGGACATATTCTTGTGGATAACACCAATACCGCCCTGTCTTGCCATGGCAATAGCCATGCGGTGCTCTGTAACCGTATCCATGGCTGCACTCATCATGGGGATATTAAGCCTGATGGTCTTTGTCAGATCGGTATGCAGGTCAATAAGGTTAGGTGTGACCTCCGAATACTGGGGCACTAAAAGTACGTCATCAAATGTAATTCCTTCGCCTATTATAGTCGCCATTTTTTCCCTCCTGTACCTGAGAAATTCGTACTACATTCATCTTTTGAAACTATTCAAAAGCCCGGCTCGGATCCGCTTCGCTCCCGGATAGTTTCAGATTTCATCCATTCTACCACAGAAACAGATGGGCTACAATATGAAATTAAGGTAAAAATCCCCACTTGCTACGGCTCTCTTTGTTGAAAAGATACAGTCCATATAGTATAATCTTACGAGCTGATCACGCAGA